>JAGBBI010000198.1 GCA_017938565.1 Clostridia bacterium | reverse complement strand
TATTTTTTTAAGCAAAACTAAAAATCTAAGAACTTTGCCTAGGCTTGTTATAATTTAATTGTATGAAGAGATAATTTACTTTAGGAGAAATAAATGAAAATTTGTAAAAGACTCAAAATATGGTTTTCTTTAGTTCGACCAGTGATGAAACTATATTTAAAGCATAAGTTCAACTTTAATTGTGTGCAAAATGAAATAAAACCACCATTTTTAATACTATCTAATCACACAACAGACTTTGACCCGTTTTTTGTCGCTATGGGTTTCAACTGCCCTATCTATTTTGTAATGAGCGACCATGTCGCAAGCCTGAAAACTGGAAAACTTATAAAGCACTTGGTTTCACCAATACCTATTACAAAATCTGGCGTAGACGCCGAAACTGTTAAATCAATATTTTCGGTAATTCGTCAAGGTGGTGCTGTTGGGCTGTTCCCTGAGGGGAATAAGTCATTCGACGGAGATATGTCTTGGATTAAGCCATCGACTGGGAAGTTGATTAAAAAACTAAATTGCCCAATTATCATTTATAAAACCGAGGGAGGATATTTTTCTTCTCCACGATGGACAAAAAACAAACGTAGAGGCAAAGTCCACTCGTACATAAGTCGAATTATTTATCCGAACGAATTAAAAAAGTTAGAAGACAACCAGATATATTCACTTATTAAAACTTCTCTTTATGTTAACGCTTACGACAGTCAAAAGAAAAACAAAATTAAATATATAGCAAGAAACTACGCAAAAAACATCGAAGCCTTTTTATATGCCTGCCCATCTTGTGGAAGCCTTTCGAGTGTATATGGTGATGGCGACCATATCAAGTGTAAAAATTGTGATTTAGACGCTATCTACAATGAATTTGGATATATTGAAAATTGCGAAATGGACAGGCTTGACAAATGGGATAATTTTCAAAAGCAAAGGCTTATTGATATGCCATTTGAAGGGTTTGATGATACCACCCCTATTTTCAAAGATAGCAATTGGCAAGTTCAGCAAAAGAAAACCAAATATAAAAGCAAAACTCTAGGCAAATTTAATTCAATAATCACAAAAAATGAGTTGATTTTAGATAACAAAAGCAAAGAAATCAAAATAACTCTTAAAGATATCTCAGGGACGGCCATAGAAGGTGCTTGCGGTATACAACTTCAACTTAAAAACGGGAGTGTCTATCGGATGAAAAACCGAGAGAATGTCAACGGACTTAAATATGTAAATCTTATCTCAAGACTTAATAATGAACCATATAAATTTTAAAAAGCAAGCACATAACAATTAATGTACTTGCTTTGTTAAATCATTTAAAAACTCATCAACTCTTGCCTTTATTTTCTCTTCGTCTGACCTTTCATACCACTCTAAGTTTTTCATTGTCCGCATAAAGGTAAGTTGTCGTTTTGCATAATTTCTTGAATGTTGCTTAATAAGTGAAATCATTTCATCTTTTGTTGTTTCACCGTTTAAATACCCCCAAAACTCTCTGTAACCAATGGCATTAGCACTCTGCATTGACTGGTTTAGTCCAAAAGTTTTTACAAGATTTTTAACCTCTTCTTCTAAGCCATCTGTAAACATTTTATCTACTCGTTCATTTATGTTTGCATACAACTTTTCTCTTTCGGCGGTTAAACCAATTAAACAATAGTCAAAATTATTTTCTTCATCTTTGATTTTTAAATCAACTTCTCCTGCGTCCAGAATTTCAAGATATCTTATAATTGCTCGAGATTTTTTAGGGTCAACAGTTCTTGCAAACTCTTGATCTTTTTCTTGAAGCATTGAATACAGTTTCTCAACACCCTGCTCACTTAAAATCTGTTCGTATTTTAAAGTTGTTTCTTGATTTCTCTCTATGTTATAAAACTTATAGTTGTTTACTAGTGCATTAATATAAAGTCCTGTTCCTCCAACAATAAATGGAACCTTGCCACGATTTGAGATTTCTTCGATTTTTTGTTCGGCTAAATTCTTCCATTCTGCGACCGAAAAGGTTTCCGTTGGGTCAACAATATCAATTAAATGATGTTTAATGCCTTTCATTTCTGTTGGTTTTATTTTGGCTGTACCAATATCCATAGCCCTATATATTTGCATACTGTCAGCTGAAATAATTTCACCATTAAACATCTTTGCAAGCTCTAAACTAATTGAAGTCTTTCCAACTCCAGTTGGTCCAACAATACATATAATTTTTTTCTTTGTCATAAACCCTCTCTAAACTATACGTTTAAACCACTTTTCTACTTCATTTTTAGTAACTTCGATAACTATCGGACGTCCGTGCGGACATAATAGTTTTGTATTTTGTAGAGCAACTTCTTTTAGTAAAAATTCAATCTCACTTACGGCTAGTTCATCCCCGGCTTTTACTGCCGATTTACAAGCTAATGTTGCAAAGCGGTTTTTAATGGCTTCATCATATGACTTTATTTTCATAGCCTTTATATCACTTAAAACATCATCAAAAAACCCTTTTAAATCCATTTCCGAAAGCATATATGGAACGGCTGTTACTTTAAAACAATTTTCGCCAAAAGTGTCAATCTCGAAGCCTAAATTTTTAAGTTCTTCAAGATTTTCAGTTAAATAATCATACTCTAATTGATTCAGTTCAACAATATATGGGAATAATAGGCTTTGCGTTATAATTTCAGTTGATTTTTCAATCTCTTTCATAAATTTATCGTATAGCAGTCTTTCGTGCCCAGCGTGTTGGTCGATAAAGTATAATTTATTGTCATATTCTACTATTATGTATGTTTTAAATGCAACCCCAACAACTTTATAATCAATATGCGCTTGTTTTAGATTAAAAGATTGTTGTTCTGCTGTTGCGTCATCAATAAAATAGCCTTCTGACATTTTCTTGGCGTTTGCGATATTTTGCTCATACTCTTTTTGCATCTTTTGGAATAATCGGCTTCCAACTGTTACACCATCTCTAAATTCAGTATTATCTGCCGTTATTGCTATTGCAGACAGAACCGTCTGCATCCTTTTATTTTCTTCGGCTATAATTTTTTCACTATCTTCTTTTTGTGTTTGCTTGGATAAATCTATGAAACTCTTATGCTCGGC
>JAGBBI010000197.1 GCA_017938565.1 Clostridia bacterium | reverse complement strand
TACAGACGATGGTTTACCAGTAAATTTAGACCAAAACCCTGTTTGTACAATTGGAGATAAGGAAGTTGAGGTTAAACAGGCCACAAAAGGCGTATATTACGCCCAAATTAAGCCTTCTGATGTGGTGGTGGGGGATAATGCTCTTGAGTACGATAAATGGTCTAAAATAGCCTTAAATGGGGAGGAAAACGAAGATGTTGAAATGGAGTTTGTTGTAAACCCTAAAACTCGCAAAATATCTATAGGCTCATCTTCTGATATAAGAAATAATTATGTACCGTCTTTCTATGGTATTAATGCTGATGAAACTTTAGGACGCGGAGAAGTAAGAGAAGTTTCTGTTGACTTTAGACAAGAATATTCAACAGATAAAAAGGTTTTAATTGATACCGCAGATTACCGTTTGTATGTTAAAGATGGTAATAGGGAACTTGATATTATCAAATATCAGCCTATTGAAAAAGCCTTCCTAAATAATTTTTTCGTTCTATATACTGAAGATTTAATACCTAATCAATATTTTGTAGATATTAGAGTGCAGTGCGGCAGAGAAACTAGATATTTTAAAGAAGCACTACGTTTTAAAATTGTAAGTAATATTACAGAAAGATACCAATAAATCCTTCCATAAAAGGAAGGATTTCCTATTTATAAGAAAACTCTTTAAATATGGAAGAAGCAATTTTCAAAACGGCACTTGCTGCTGTTACTTCAGGAGACTATTGCGAAAGCGATATTAAGGTAATTAAAGAACAAATTAAATACCTAAACAAGCAAGAACTTGCATTAAAAAGAAAAATGGAAAAAGACACTAACGATTTTGTAAAACACAAAGACAAAAATCAAACAGAATTAAAAATAATAAGAAACGATATAAAATCTTTGAAAAACATATTGAAAGAAATCTAAAAAAGGCTCGGAAATTCCGAGCCTTTAATTTATTCTAACAGTATCTGATAGTAGTTTTTCATTATCTAATAAATCCGCCTTTTTACTTGAAAGTTCTGTCGTATAAAACGAATTAGGCGGTAGCATCGGAAAATCGTGGGTATGCTTCGTAAACGCTTCAACAAATGTCTTTAAAAATTCTACAAGTTTTTCCCCGTATGGCAACTTATAAGCACTTTCTATGACTTTATTTAATTCTTCGTCAGTAATTAAATCATTTCGGTCAGTTAATTCGTAATAATTAGGTGAGTTATTACTTAAAAAACATATCTTATCAGCCACAACGGATGCTGTACTTTTAGTGTCCCCCGCTAAAACTTTTTTATGGTATTTAAATTTAGCGTAAGCGGGATTTCTTGTATTAAATGACATTTTATATTCATTTTCTTCGTTTACAACTTTTACGCCCGCTTTGATTCTTACATCGTCATTGGTTATTTGTATATCAGCATTTTTTCTACCCCTTATGACAATATCATCATCTTTTGGGAGTATTCCCTTTTGTTGTGGGTCCATTCTGGGTGCAATATCAAGTTTTTTATAAGCACCCCTAAGAAATGAATCGGCCCCACTAAAATATGGGTCGTTATAAAGTTTGTGGTCTTGAGATATTACCGGCCCAATATAGTAGCGTTGGCTTTCCCCATCGTTTGTTGTCGCTAAAAGCAAAAATACTGCTTCTCCAACTTTTGGCTTAACGTGGAACATTTTTGGTAATAAGGGAAAGGCATAATCTATTTCATCAATAGTTTTTGCATTATCTTCAGGAGAAAGGCGCACTTTAATTCTATCAGCGTCGGTATCATCCTCAACACTAATAACCTTACAGAATCTTACTGTGTTTATTTTTCCTTCCATTATTACAAAAGTATATTTCTTCTTATTTCTAATTCGTGAGTGGCAGAAAGATACTCATTCTCAATGTCACCCATCATTTCGCATATTTTAGCCAATTCCGCTTTTTTACTTTCAAATTCATTTCTGAGTGTTTCAATATAAATCTTTAACTCAGAATTACTCATATTTGTACAATCTTTCTTTTCCATTACTGCATAATTCCATTTCCTACACTGTCCATAAGGTTTGTACCAATGCAAGTAACAGGACCACCGGCGTTCGCCCCTGTAGCCTGAATTAATAAACTTTGCATAGGTATGGCAACTTGAACAGTAGCATCATTTTTAATAGCGTCAACTATACATTTAACAACATTATATGTATATTGATTAATTAGATTATCTGACCCGTCTGGGTTGTCTTCTACCGGTATACCCAAAGCCTTGTTATTTTGAATAATTTGTGCTGCTATTTTATATGCCGATAATCCAGGCCTATTTAACGCAGTACATTTCAATAAAAGCGGAGGCAATACGTTTGCAGGTATTTTTGATGAATCCAACGTATTGGTCATCGTTTCCAAAATACTTGATAATGTCATACTTAACAATTTTTTGTTGCTTCTGGTGTATCTTGAGTGCCGATAATATCCGCATAATCAACATTATCAAGATAACCAACAGGTTTATTTCTGGTAAATTTAAATCGAGGAAGACAATTTAATGCCGCCTTTAAAATTGTTAGCCAATAATTTAAACGTTCTAAAAGGAGCAATAACTCATATTTAATTAATATTTCTTTTATTACTTTATAGAAAAGTTTCAATAATAACTCTACAATTTTATCTTTAATAAACAACAATATAGATTTAACTAAACCAAATATTTTGTTCATAAGTAAATTAAGAATCTTTGTGAAATCATTTCCCGCAAATTCATCCATTCTTGTAATACCCATCAGTTCAAAATTAATGTATAATAACAAAAGAACTTGAGGGGTAAATATAGACATCAATATAGGCATTGCTATTGCCCACAATAATTTCTTTAAAAGATTACCATCAGTTGTAACTTGTAATCCATATTCTATTGAACCTTCTGTTCCTGGGTCTGCGGTTACTTCTGTGATAAGTTTTTTAATTTGGCTAATGTTACCCTCAATAGATGTGTTAGCATTAACTTTATCTAACATATCTATATATTTTTTTGTATCGTGTACCCTTACAGTACTTGTTTCGCCCCCATAAGTGGTCGCGTTATATCGAGCCAACAACATTTCTTCCATCATTGTATTTACTTCATCATTTGAAAATGTTGTGTAACAATCTTCAACTTCCATATCATTGGCCTCAATAACCGATTTTATCGCTGATGAAAGTTTGGCTTCAATTATTTTCTTCGTCAAGTTAATATTAACAGAAGATATTGTTGATAGCGTGAAACCTAATAATGATTCACATAATCCAACCAACAATAATTTTGGCTGTAAGATTCTTATATTTGTAAGATAGTCCCAATTAAATTTATATATACTCGCATTAAATGCCACTCTTGGACTTTTATCTCTTAGCCCGAGATTACCCTCTCTTACTTTAGGCATCCAATATGTTTGTGACGGAATATGTATTCTAAACAGGTTTTCAGCCATACCTTGTGGCTCTAATTGTATTATCGGATAAATTGGTGATTTATCTGTAACTACACTATCGTGATATTTAAATTCTCCATTGTCCTCTTTTTTTGAATTATACCATTCATTCCATTCGGATGCGCTTTTTCTTCCATTTCCTTCTTTTGCAGCACTTATTCTACTGTCCCACATCATATGATTATATTCAACCTGCGGATTTTTCATACCTTTATGCAATACGTACCACATAAAAGCATTCATATCCATAGTTTTATATAATGTATTTGGATTTAAGCCTTCATAATGTACAATAAAATCAGGAGAATCTAATAAAACATTTTCTTGTTCCGGTACAAAATCAACCCTCGCAAGATTATCTTCTATAATATCATCATATTGACATTGAACATAGTTCAATACATTAATAGTCACTTCTCTTTGCGTTGTAACGGGCTTGTCTTCGGTTACCGTTTCTTCCCTTGTGGTTTCTATTGTTTCTGTTATTAGATTTTCGTAACCCCATTCAATAGAATCGAGGCCATTGTTACTCCATTTGT
>JAGBBI010000196.1 GCA_017938565.1 Clostridia bacterium | reverse complement strand
TTACGTTTCTATAACAATCAGAACCCGGTTCAACGTTCTCCCCATCGGCACAATCTAACTCTTTATCAGATTCAACACATTTCCACCACCCATATTGTGTCCAAGACGAAAACGATTTTTCTATCACCCTTGTTTCGGGATATGTTTCATCTCCTTTTGTTATAGTATTTGAAGAAACTGTTCCCCCGCTAGTGTCTAATATACTAACACAGCAGCATTGATATGCCCCTTCAGATGAAGGGCATTTTTCTTCTATAATATCATTGTTTACCTCAATATCACTATTTACAAAGATTTTTTCGCTTTCCCCTTGGTCATTTACCTCGTCTTTGTATGTATAAGTTATTGTACTTTGTGAAAGATAAGCATATGGTTCTGTCCACCCTGTACAATATGTACATTCAAACATTTGTCCAATTCCATCACCAAAAACCTCAAAACTACCAAAAATATCCCTATAAACCTGAATTGCCATTGGGTCAATCAGGGTCTGTAACTGACTTTCTACTTTTGCGGTGTGTGCTGAATCATATGTTATAAACTGAGGTGTTAAACCTATGGCCGAAACCGATTCTTCCGTTATCTTAACCATAGTTTCATCGTCAATAGTGTGTTCTGAAAGAGTATCGGCTATATAATATTTGTTAATGTATTCAGTCTTCCCGTCTGTTTCAACATATGCCGAATAAACATATGTTAAATCACTTATAGGTGTTGCAGAATATTCACAAACGGCATTTTCTTTTAAGTTATTTACTACAGAATATTCGTAAGTTGTAAACAAATATTCATTTTCAATTTCTGTGTTTATAATCGCCTCCAAATTTAACAATGGCGGAGAATATTTAAATGTTCTATTATATTCACCATCCCTTTTTTTGTTGGTTTGCCACTTATCGGTGTATTTTACATTTTTTAAAAAAGTGTAAAAATCACCGCCTCCTCTTTCTTCCCACTGTTTTATTAGCCACTCGGTTTCTTCCGATGGGTTGTCATATGCTGACACAGTTACACCACTATAATCTTCAAACCATTTTATTCTATCCCCTATTTCGGTATAATACACATAATTTGGGACCTTACTTCCCGTATTACCACTATATACGACTTCCACTCTTCCTACAATATAAGAATCTACATCATAACAGAATTTAAATTCATTTTTATATGTCATTGGTGGGGCTGTATGTCCATCAAATATTTGGCTGTGCCATACCTCTTTAAAGTTTTTTTTCCACCATTCATTCCAATCTTTGTTGTATTTTATGACATCGTCATAATTGGGGAGTATTATAAAAAGATTTTCCGATGTTATAAACGATTCTATGTTTCCTATTTTTTCTTTTAACGCTTTTTCATCATCGGTTAACTCATCGTCATTTTTGCCTTTAAGTTCTGCGTATTGTGATGGCTGTTCAAAAACATAGTAACCATTTTTTTCATAGAAATACTGAGAATCAAGGGGACGGAACTCATATGTTAGTTTTGTGTTTCTTTCGTCAAAATCAGTTATAAAAATGTTTAGGTTTTCCGAAGTTATTGCACTTTCATTGGCTTCGCAATCTAATTTAGTTAACTCATCTTGACTTATAACATATTTTTTAACAAAAATACCGTTTCTTATTTGCTCTTGTATGAAATTATATTTCTTAATAACATCGAGGTATCTCAAACGCGCGTACTCGGTTTCGCCACTATATATTGTAAAATCGCAAACATATTGACCATAATTACCGTTTGTACCCTCGGTTGAAACTTCTTCTATTGTTCCGTTCCCGCCAAAACGCACAAAAGGCAGAAGACCATTTCTATGGCTTCTGCTATTGTCAACACATATTATTTTACTAATTCTATCCATTTGCCTTTCCCTCGTTTTCTATAAAATCAAGTTTCGGTTCAAACAAAACTAAACTTATATTTCCATCTTCATTTCTATATGCATCCTCAATGTAATACACATACTTTCCATCAATGTAGGTTAATTTAATTGGAATGTAAAGGTTGTCAATAAAGTTATTAACTGTTAATGGAACATAAGTATCTCCGCTCTTTGGCCACATTATCATCGGCATTGTTTTCCCGTTCCCTGCGTGATTAAATTCAACCTTCATATAAATAGTTTTTTCACCATTTTCATCCACCCCAAATGTTGTATCTTCAGCAAATAAATATAAATTAAATCCTTCAGCAGATTTTGTTTTATCAAACTCATTTGTTACTACCATCTGCGTATCAACTCTCGCCGAAACTGTTGATGAACTACAAAAAACTACCGCCGCATTAAGGTTAATTCCCTTATTCTTTTTAGCATTAAACAAATCGTTTTCTTCCATAAACATTAATTGTTTTATGTACTTACCATACAAGTTTGTTCCATCTAAAAAAATCGTAGAATAATATAACAATTTCTGTTCGATAGGGTCTGTAGAATTAAAAAACGATAATCTTATAAAACTCTGTGACACCTTTTTCTTACGATAAAATACGTCGTTATCAGTAAAGTTTAAATACCCGAGCAGGTCCGATGTTTCCCCACTATTTTCCAAAAACTCAAGAAACTTATTTTCCGAAAAGGCACTTTCGGTATAATTCATACCATTCCACCAAATAGTGTCTCCGCTATCGGGGTTTATATACCACCCATCAAAATAAACATTTCCAGATGTAAACGTTGAATTTGTTTTGCACGTAGCACTATCAACTTTCATTCTCTCTCTGAAATGGAAATTTAATGTTATACTTGTCGCTATGGTAAGGTCTTCTCTATATACCTCATTGGTTTGATAATAATCATCTTCTTCTGTTATTATAACCCCATTTTGCCATACCCCATTAAAATCTGTTTTAATAAACTCATTATTAACATTTTCATATAGCGATATTTCCTCCCCATATTCAGTATTTTCAACAGACAACCATTTATCAGTATACAAATAAGGATATTCGCTTGAAGTTGGTGATGACCACTTGTATTTAATATTTAATTCTTTTCCTTTATCAAAAACCATAGGTGAATATTTAACTCTTTCCATATCAATGACTTCGGGAACCAACGAATCTTCGAGGTCTTTTACAAAATCCAAACCAAATGTATCAGAAGAGCCCAATGTTGTTTCATTAGCAAATGCTGATAACCCAAGACTAACATTCCAATAAGCATTATTCACACCTAATATTGCCCTCGTGTTGCCATAATTAACAATTTTTTGTTTATTGCTTTTTATGTCATCTATACTATCCCACCAAGAGTCCCAATATAAATAACAGTGTTTTAGTGGCTCATTATATTCGTTATATTCTGTTGGTTCCCCTGTTTCTTCATCAATATTCACAAAATAGAAATAAAATGGGTTGTGTTTGACCTCTATATAAGCCATTTTATCACAAATATCTTCATTAAATCCCGTCACAATTATAGAATCTCTACTAATTCTTTCGGGCAAGAAATCATATTTGTAAAAATCCATTTTTCTTCTTTCCTTACCACACGTTTCTTGCGATTCTACAAAAGTAATGCAGTCTGCTGACGTTACCGCTCTGTCTGCTCTTTTTAACGGGATGGTTATGCCACTATACGTGCCCAAAAGATTACCTTCATAGTCCTTTACATATATTTCTTGCAATGCAGCGTCTTGCGGAAAAATATTGTGTGCTTCTCGGCATTTAATTATGTGATATTCATATATTTCACCTTCGTCTGTATAACCACTCACATATTTTACGTTTTCTATACCATTGTATAGCATTTTTCTACCATTTAATGGTATGGTTGTGTGTATTGTATGATTTTTATCCTCACTTAGAACATCAACATACTCAGTTAAAACAAAATGTTCTCCATCGTTTTCGTACACAAAACGTTTGAATATTAATTTTTGCCCCGGATATATGTTATAACACTCCTTGTTATTTAATGTTATTAAAAGTTCCCCGTTACATTCAGTCATATTGGCTATATCTAACGTTGTATAGCCATAAACGGGGTTATTTAGGTTCATTTGTATTATTTCCATATATTAATAACAATTAGTGGTAAGATTATTTACAGTATACATAATTTCACTGAAGTCTATCGGAGTATGGCCGTTAACATTAAATCTTGTCATAGGGTTGGCCACTGTTTGCTCATAACGAACATACATTGGTTTAGAAAGGCCATATCTGCCATTAGGGTCCTGTCGTTTTAAAAAGAAATTTATGTTTTTCTCAAGATAAAATCTTCCGTTGGTAAAAGGAGTGTTGTACAATTCATCATCTTGTGTCATTTCTGAAGGTGCTATAACGGTTCTCCACACAAATTTGCGTGTTCCTTCAGATAATTTTGCATATGTTGGTACATTATTTGGGGACCAATAAGCATAAAGAACCCTTTCCCCTGATGAAGGAGAAAAATGGTCATTTGTTAAGTAGTCTATTGTACTAAAACTATCCCCATCAAATGTAAGGGTAATTTCCGTCCCCGATACTGAGGTTATTTCACCCCAATTAAGTTCCATTGTTTTTTTATTATAAAAAGCGATATTGTCGCCCTTATAAAAACCATAGTTTACGGGTGAATCTATCTTC
>JAGBBI010000195.1 GCA_017938565.1 Clostridia bacterium | reverse complement strand
TTAGTACATACATCTGCAAAGTCTGATATGTTTTTACCGCAGTTTTTGCATTTTGTCATTCTCTGTGCTACCTCCCTTTTTCTTAAATTGCGCTCAATTCATCTATAACTTCTTCAAACTTTTTTCTTTTAATTTGCGCCCTTGTGCCGTTCCATAATATATAGTCTGCATCAGGGTTTTCATTTATAAGCCGCCGAAGTTTGTTTTCACCAATTCTGAAATATGAGGCTGCTTCTTCAATGGAAAGTGTGTACTTTTCCCAAATTGGAATATCTATCACAGTTTTACTCCTATTAGAAAATAATATTCTTGCCGCACCAAGGGCATTGTGCTGACATAGTACCGGTGGGTACGGTAATCCTTCTATCACAGTGAGGGCAACGTGTGCTATCATCAGCGGCGGTATTATTTTCGGTTGCTTCAACCTCATATCCACAATGCGCACAGGGGAATCCCTCTATCATTTTGCCGCATTTGTCGCAACGGAATAAATGCTTCGGAATAGTATTCCCACTATTTGTATATGTATTCTTTGTTTTATCTTCTTTAGCCGATAACAGGTCAATAATTTTATGATTCTGCTTCTGCTGGATTTTGTCAGGCAATGCCGCAACATATATACAACCAATAACGCCAAGCCAAAAGCACATAGCGAAGGCGTGTGCTTCAGTCCCATATCCTTTATCAGCCGCAGCATTCTCCATCGTTTTACCGATGATAAAACCTATAATCAAATAAATCACAATGACTAAAATTATATATCCGAACATATAAAATGCTTCCTTTCTTTAATTATCCAGTACACTGTCATATTTCTTGATGGTCAAAGAAAAACTACAAGAGTTATTTTCAAAAGTTATATCCGCAGGATACATATTAAAGAATGCAAGCATATAACCAAGCACATCTTCCGAGACACCTAAATTTGCAGCACATTCTGAAACATCAGCAATCATAAAATCAAACTTGTTATTTGCATAATCAAATGTACCATTTACTCCATCGCAGTTTTCAAGTGCTTTTAATATACTTGTCGTAGAGTCATTAGATGTTATAAATGACGATACCTCTTTTGCTCTTTTTATAAATTCTTCCTGCGATTCAGGAACTTCGCCAAACAAAATTTTAGCATCATCTTTATAACTGATATTTTTGTTTTTTTCATCCAGTTTAATTAAGTCTGCTATAGTTTCTGCCAACGAACAATATAGTGCATCTTGATTCACAAGTCCTTTGGGATTTAACCTTGTGTCATTTATAAATTCACAATCCTCATAAGTTAGAGAAATGCCCTTATACATCCACGTATTAAAGTCCCCGATTTCATACTCTATTGATAGGTCTGATTTTGTCAAATTTATCGCAGTGCCATATGCTTTCTCAACCACAGAAATAGTCAAATCTTCTTTCTGACTTGTGTTAGTGTCGGCGGTGGAGGACTCTGTGGATGTGCTTTCTGTACCAGAATCCGTTGTATTGGAATTTTCGTTTATTTCGACATCTACCGAGCATCCGCATAGCAAAGACAGCACAAACATAAACGCTAATATTGAACACAAAATTCTATTTTTCATTTTTCCATTCTCCTAAATTGATTATATAAAGTTTCTTTCTTTTGGCTCTCTCGTAGGTCTGCGCAGCACCGCCCCAACCGTGGGTCACATAGCAGATTGCAAAAGCGGCATTATCAACCATATATTTATTGCGAGCGGGTATAGCGGCTTTAAAGTGGTATTTTTCAAAGCCTTCCGGATAAATAATATCGTCGAAAATCTCCTTATCAAATACGGTGAAGGTTAGATACGGAATAACAAGGCAGTTTATAATATCGGGGTATTGCTTTTTTAGTCGATGAACACAACCGGCGCACAGTCTGTCAAATCCACCTTGACCGCCGCTCATAAATACGGTTACACCCTGATTTATAATGTCAATAATGGCTTGTTCTACCTGCTGTGCTGATACGCCGTAACACTCATTATGTCCGATAAAAATAGCCGTGTTGTTCATCTTCGATACTTCCGCATAATCTTATCAATCCGTTTTTGATTGTTTGCAATTACTTCTTGTGTTCTGCACCAACTTCTATATTCTTCTGGATTCATCTGGGGTTTGCTTGAATCTGGGGAAAGAATATAGGATGCCTTTTCTTGGTATTTGTCAAAAACTAATTTTCTTTGCTTTTCTATATATGCCTCCCAGTCTTTTTGTTGTTCCTGCCACTCTTTAAAATCCTTGCTGTATGTGGCGGCTGCGCTTTTATAGTCGGTATAGGTCACGCAAAATGATAACGGTATTCCAACTACAATTAAGACCGCCAGCAGAAACGGAAAAATAACGGTTGAAATAAAGCAAAGGAGAAATGCGACAGCACAAATTATTAACACCCAAGAAAAGAAAGATAGACTATTGTTATAATAGAATGTGTATATTATTGCATTTGGCTTTTGCGGTTTGGGAGAGGGTTGCATATTATCTATTACACACAATTCCCGTTCAACCTCTTGTATTAGACGTTCTAATTCATAATTTGTTACTGATTCCATTACGCAATCTTCTTTCTATTTATTATCTATTGCTACCTTGGCTATTTTTACCATATCTAACAAACGTCCTCTATCCCAAAGTAAGATGCCGTTTTTCTTTGCCAAATCATTGGCAGAGCGGGTAAAATACCGATTTGTCAAAACCACACCTACGTGACAGTTATAATAGGCTTTCCCAGAGTACGCCTCCTGCACGGCTTTATTGCCAATATCAGCAGAATAACATTTGCACTGAATGCCAAATTTTACGCCGTCTTTGAATGCAATAATATCAATGCCTTGGTCTCCGCTCCCCCGTGTGACATCAACATCGTAATATCCATTCTTGCGGAGCAATTCACCACAAAATCTTTCAAATTGATGTCCGTCCATAGCATCAATATCAATAGTGTGTACTTCTTTTTTAGGCTTTGTAATTTCTTTTGGTTGCTCAACACCTGCTTTGATAGCCTTCTTTTCGGAAAATATCTTTAAACCATCTTTTGTAATACAAACTACCTGATATGTGTATTCCTTTTTAAGAACTGCGTGTGTGTCGGTAAATAAAACAGACTTTGAATCTGTTCCTCCGAGGACAGTTTTTCTTCCTTTCTTATCAAACCGCAATATCTGATACTTTTGAGCGTTAATAATGGCATCCCATTTGATTTTTACTTTACCGGTAGTGCTTGTATTTAATTCAATTTCAAAAGTGCTTGTTGCTTTTGCTGGGGTGCTGCTCATATTTTGACAAGGTAAGTTGTCGTGTGGGCTAATATTGTTAATGCTCTGCGGGATGATTTTAACCCGTATTGATTTTTTATCAGAAAAGATTTTGTTTCCGCCTGTATTGGTACACACCACCTGATATGTATAATCCTCTCCAATAATGGTACTATCATCTGTAAATTGCGTAATACTTGCCCCTGTATTACCTACTATTTTTCTGGATTGGCTATCAAGCCGCAATATTTGATATATTTTTCCTGTTTCAACTTGTTCCCACGTAATTTTGACTTTATGATTTTGGGTAATTTCCAAATTGATTTTGAAATCCTGTGTTCCCTCACAATCATCGTCACTGGTTAATATACTCTTATCAATGCTAAATGGTATATCTGAACTGTATTTGTCTGGTATCAAGCAAGAACATTTTGTATATATACGATAGTCAAAAACATTTGTAGAAATATTATAGATAGGTGTATGCAGCGGGTGAAAATCGCCCTTGTAGGTATCATAAACCGCAATGTCAAAAGTGATATTTTCATCATTGCAATACTGCGACAGCATATGAATATAACATCCACATTCGTGATTTAATGATGTATCAACATTAAAACGAACACATCTCCTATATTGAGCGGGATTGCCTCCGGCTGCCAAATTAACACCTTTATATTTTTTGAGTATTGCCTTCCGTTGGCTGGGAGCGGCTTGTGTCAATTCTCTTAAATGTAATTCAAAATTTGAAGGGGTTGCGGGTGTATATTCAGATTCATCCTTTAGGGTCAAAAAATGTTGACAGTGTTCCGGGAATGATATATAGCAAAAAGCCATTTTCTTTTTATCTACAATTTCATAATCGCCATTATAAGAAGCGGTCAACAGTGCTTTTTTTATCTTTGAAATTGAATGCTGGGCGTGTTGAGCCGCAATTTGCATCATTTCTTCATTGTGTGCCGCCTCTGCTTCGTCCTTAGTTCGCATATTCCGTAACAAATCATCTTGAAAACTCATAAAAACACCTCCAAATCAAAGTGTTACACAACATTATACCACATAACTTCTTAAAAGTCTACTATCTGATATTTAATAATATCCTATAGATAATGGTTTTAGGGTTATAATTAAATGATAGATAAAAATGAATTTGCAAAGGAGGGGTATTGTGAGTCTCGGTGAAAAGATAAAAGCATTGAGAACGGCTAAAAAGATGAGTCAAAAAGACTTGGCAGAAAGAATCGGTATTGCTAAATCTGTAATTTCATTTTATGAAAGTGATGACCGTTGTCCATCATATACTGTACTTACAAAGATTGCAAAAATCTTTAATGTTACAACTGACTATCTACTGGATGTCGAGAGGGAAAGAACAGTTAATGTTTCCGGTTTATCGGAGGAGGATATTGCGGCGGTAACGACGGTTATTGATGCACTTAAAAGAGGTTCTATAATAAATGTTGGGGTCAGGCTTAATGAGCCTGACCCCATCGTCATAAATAATAGTTGAGCATAGAGAACAAAATCCTTAGAATAAAAAGTACCGCCAATCCACCCAAAGGAGGTTCCCTATGCTCATGAAAGATTATCCCGCAGAATTTCTCAATTTGGAAGATGTTATTATTACTTCCGTTGAAAATATTTCAGATCAGCTTCATATCTCAATCGAATTACCCCGCAGAAAGCACGTCTGTCCCTGTTGTGGGGCGGTGACAGACCGTGTACATGACT
>JAGBBI010000194.1 GCA_017938565.1 Clostridia bacterium | reverse complement strand
TGTATTTAATGGGGTTATGGCTTTTGGCTATGCAACAGTTTTACTTCGTACAATGCGTGGGGAAGAATTTGGAATTACGCATTTGTTTAGTGCCGTTGACAAAGATTTTGTAAGAACCTGTATCGCTGGCATTTTGCAAACGTTATTTATTGCTTTATGGACATTAGTATTCTTCATTCCTGGAATTGTTAAAACCTATTCGTATTCAATGACTTATTTTATTATGAATGACGATGAGTCAATTGGTGCAAACGACGCTATTACAAAAAGTCGTGAAATGATGTATGGACACAAGTGGGAATTATTTGTTCTTGATTTGTCATTTATTGGTTGGATATTCTTGGGTATGTGCACTTTTGGAATTTTGCTATTCTGGGTTATTCCTTATATGAACCTTGCACACGCAGAATTTTACAGAAGACTTAAAGGCGAAAGCGGAGTAGTTGTTGAAGTTGCAAATCCATCAGAAACACAAACTGCTGAGAGCGAAGGATTTTAATGCTTAATTAAAATGTTACTTAAAGTTTTTTAAAATACAGTTGACAAGAGGCTACCTTTTGTGGTATATTATTTGTTGTTATACGAAATAATAACTTTAAGTGGCATTTTGGCACCATAGCCAAGTGGTAAGGCAGAGGTCTGCAAAACCTTCATCCCCAGTTCAAATCTGGGTGGTGCCTCCAAATGCCGATGTGGCGGAATAGGCAGACGCAAGGGACTTAAAATCCCTCGAGGGAAACTTCGTGCTGGTTCAAGTCCAGTCATCGGCACCAATAAAATAAGACAGGCATTAAGCCTGTCTTTTTTGTTTTTGATTAGGGTTTTTTGCGATTTATTTAAAAGTTGTTGTTGAAATTTGGATTGTCGGTGTGGTATAATTAAAAGGTAAGACGGCACAAGATTAATTAGGTCGTGTCAAAGTGATAAGGGGGCGTGCTTTGTAATGAATGTGCAATATAAACCTATTGAAAGGTTTTTTGAAAAAGAAGATAGTCTGGTTAGGTTGAACAATGTTTTTTTGACTGATAAAGGAATGACTCTTTATATTGGCTATGCTTACAGTGGCGACCTTGTTATGACTGTTTATGGTGGAGAGAGTGTTCCAAGTGCCAATCGTAAATATGAAAAGCGATTTGTTGTGCCAAATACTGATGAATATTATCCTATTTTCTTAAACCTTTATAACAACATTATTAATGTTGAAATTATGGGGCATAAGCGTGATAGTGAGAAAGATAGGGAACGCTATGAAAAGTTTAGGGCAAGTGTTAAACGATTTACTCAACCAAAACTTGTGAAATATGGTAGGGTCATTTGGCAAAGCGATGATGAGCCTTGGAACCTTGCCAATAAGTTGATTTTGGATAAGACGAGTGAGGGGATTGAATTGACTTTTGAAAGCAGAAAAGAGTACAGTAATATATTTAGGGCTGGCGAACGAGATTTTATTGTAAATGTGTCAAACTCTGGGTCAAGGTATGAGCCATTTAACCTATGCTTTGTGCAGTTGATTAGGGAGTTGCAACCTCAAGCAAATAATGAAGGTGTTGTTCATAGCGAAACTGAGGGTTTTAGTGAGTAAAAAAGGCAAGTTTTTTGCCTTTTTTTGTTTTTGGTTTGTAGGGAGTTTCTTTGGTTTTGAAAATTCTAAAAGTAGCGTAAGTTTACATATTGACAAAAAAACAAAATTTATGATATTATTTATTTATGGAAACAAATCATATTAAATTTTATAAAACAAGAGGCTGGAATTCTTTGGATACATTGTATGCAGGGAATGTTATTACTGGCGATGTGTTTTTGTTTGATAATGAAGACCACGAGTGGCGAAGAAGTCTTTTTAATCTAAGCCAGATTGCAAGCGACTCTGACTTTGTTGAGGTTGAAGAGTTTGCTAATGGGGAAATCTCAATAAATGATGCCATATTTAATGGGGTCAGTGCGTCAAGTCTTATTTACTGCTATCCGTCGCAATTTGGGGATAGTCAGATCCGTATCAGA
>JAGBBI010000193.1 GCA_017938565.1 Clostridia bacterium | reverse complement strand
TTTATTTATAAATAGTATGTGCCTAAGAAAAATAGATACATCTATTAAGTATTTTTAAATTTCTTTACACTAATATACATAAAAAAACCAAGAAAAACAACGTTCTCTTGGTTTTATATTCATTATTAAACAAATTTTAAAGGGCAGCCCACGTATGCCAATCCTTATACATTTCTTGTGCTGTAGGTATGTGTTGTGATACCCATAATGCAATTCGTCTTGCAGTCTTTTTATCGGTTTTTATTAAATTGAAACGATAACCATCTGCTTCTTTGGCTGTATTTCCAAGAGTCTGCCATCCATCTTTACCCAGCCACTGTATTTCTCCATCAGTATTTATAGATGCTCTATTTTTGCTATCAATTGACATCCATATTATTTCTTGGTCATTAGCACGATGTAATGCATAATTGTCTTTTTTTCCAGCGTATTCTCTAAACCTTGCTTCTTGGTCATATCTGCCTTGATTTAATGCTTTTGATTGAGCGTTCTTAATTGCTAAAAAACCTGCCGGAGTATCACCTATTTCATTTAAATATTCTTTTAATGACTCTGCTATAATTTTCTTTAAAGTCGACTCATTTATAATCTTTTTCATATTAAAAACGTTTTTAATATAAATAGTCTTATAAAACTATTTATTTATATGAAAATCATTAATGAAAATAATATAAGACAAATAGTTAAGGAAAGTTTATTGGCTTTATTGGAAAATTCTGATAAATACAATATTTTCCTTAATCATTTTAACCATTTTGTTTCTCAAACCATTTCTACGGCTAATTCAGAATTAAAGAAATATGGATTGACAGTAGAAATAAACGAAGAATATGAATTTTTTGACGATGATGAATGGTTGGCTTGTTATGAACGTACTTCAAATTACATAGAAGATGATATTATAATGATAGCATTAAATCGAGAAAAAATATACAATGCTATGTTAGACTTAGAATCTTCGGAGGACATTAATGAAATTGAAATTCAGGCAATTGTAACAATTATGCACGAAGTTGGGCACGGTTTGGTTGATTGGCTCAGATACCAATTTGATGGCGAAATGACAACATCAAACCTTATAAACGACATTATATATTGTGATGAAGACGAAGAAGAAGAAATATGTGAAGAATATGGTGAACGATGGATTGCACAATACTCAGGTGTTTATGATTCTGTTTTAGAAAAGGCTCTCAAAGAATATGATACTGTTGATATAAAATAAAAGCGAGGATTTAATCCCCGCTTTTATTTATTCAACCAAAAACTCGTCTTCCATCTCCACGAAGTTAAGGTCTATTGCATCAAACTTCTCTGCTTTGCCATTATTTTCAGCAATTTCTGCTAACTTCTTAAGAATATCATTAACGTGATTCTTTCTATAGTCATCCATTTCCTCTTTGCTAGTTCCAATAATACCAATATCTGTACAAACGAATTCTCCTTCATATGTCACATTAAATGGTGCAGGTAACTGATTCTTAATAACTTTTATCTTGGTTTGAATACCATAATTATAGGTTAAACCCTTAGAGACTGCGGTTAACTTCTTAACCGATGCTTTCAACTGTCCCCCAAGAAGAATAATAAGTCGAGAACGATAAGTGATTGACTTTCCTCCTTTCATTTCAAGACTCGGTGGAGCAATAGGATTTGTGGTTCCATCAAGCCAAACCTTATTAATAAGAATCATTGAATTAGAATACTTCGATGAAATCTTTCTCGATGAAGGAATCTTGTTATCCATAATATCTTGGAAAGCGGCCGAAATTGTACCCGCATCAAACATATTGTTACCAACCTTACTATTATAAGATTTAAGCCCTCCAATACTTCCTACTGAGTCCCAAATGAAAAGGAAACCTTGTTCAATATC
>JAGBBI010000192.1 GCA_017938565.1 Clostridia bacterium | reverse complement strand
GAGATGGTTCTACCGCTTTAATAATTTGATGTGATACATAATAACCCAGTTTTTTATCGCCAGTAAATTCTATTCCATCACTATAAAAAGCTTCAGAAGTAATAATTTGAGAATATGTTGTATATAATCTATAATCATTCAACATCATATCTTTAAAAGTTCTTCCACCCATAGATGTTATATGATAATCATCTAATATATCAAGTTCTCCTTCTGTAAACTCTTGGTCATTAGTTACAAATCTTACAGTAAGTTCTTGCTCTTCCACAGAAACATTTATATTATGTTCACCATTATATTCGGCAGGAATAGAAAATGTTGCTATTTTTCTAATATTAAGACTAATTGTTCTATCATAATACAAACTATCATCAACACAAGATGTTAATGTTAGAGGCGTTTCATCAAAACAAACCTCCAAAGTATCTTTATCGTAAAAGTCCGCAAGCCATACAGCATAATTCCCATCGGTTGATTCATATGTGTAATTGGTATAATCTTCAGTATCTGCAGGAGTAACTATAACATAATCATTCGTTCCATTAATGAGCACACTTCCATTATGTGCTGGTGGAGGTGGTGGGTCTCCTCCTGAATTACATGCTGTCATTATAAATGCACAAGGTAAAATTAAGCATATTGCAAATAAAAAAGTTAAAATTTTCTTTTTCATATTTTTTCTCCTTATAATTTATTTATCAAATTCAGTATAGCACATTATTTTCAAAATGGTGCTCTTTTTTATAAAATTTTTAGATTATTATATTGTATATATTCTTTTTCTTTTGTTTTGCATAGGCATAGGCAAGCGCTGTGCCTGATTTTGGCTGATAATAACCAATACTTCGTTTAGAGTATTTTCGCATTTCAGGTTGGTAGTTTTCATCATAATAGAAAACACAATAATCGCTATCATTTATCATAGCTTGATTTCGTTCCACATAACTAGCACGACCAGATGTGTATTTTGTCTTGTGTTCAACTTCTTCTTCAACACCAAGCAAGGTTACTTTTTCTTTTCTAAAATGACTATAAACTTCTTCCCAGTGTGCTCGTTCACTTTCCAAAGTGCAGGTTTCGCTCCTGCAAGTGTAACATTTCCTAATAATATTAGGATATTTTTCTTTCAGTTCAGTAACAACTAAATGACAAAGATAATCAAAATCACTACGACTACCAAACAAGAAAGTTAACACATTGTGGTTAATAATCAAATCTTCAACAACTTCTTTTACTTTTTGTTTAAGTTCTTCGGTAATCTCAATCTTTCTATGACCAAAAAACGAACACTTAATGTCTGACAATATGTAAAAACCTCCACTCAATGATTGATATTCAATCATTATATGATTTTTACAATCATTTGTCAACCATACAATGTCGGACATTGGGTAATATTTGTAATCTTGGGGTCATTGTCTGCAGGGTTATAAATTTCAATATTAGGTAAAATATAAGTATCAAATATTGGAGTGTAAATTATGGAAAAGAAAATTAATTATGATGACATTATCCATAGAATTGGATATTTTAGAACAAAAGCAAATTTATCAGCAAGGGAAACAAGTTTAAGACTTGGTTATAGTGAGCAATTTATGAAAAGAATAGAAAACAAGAGTGTTGAATTAAAAGTTAGCACATTGCTTGAATTTTTTGACATTGTAGATATAACTCCACAAGATTTCTTTTATATGGGTGAACACTATAACAAAGAAGATAAGAATGTTTTAGATTTGTATAACAATCTTTCACAAGACGGCAAACAAACTATATTAGACTTGATGAAAAAGTTAAAATAAAAACTAGACTAAAAATGTTTAGTTATGTTTAGGGCGATTTAGATAGTTTAAAAGCGACTAAAATGCTATAAAATGGGCTATTTGCTACAAATTGCTACACTAAAATTATTTTTCATTGTAGCAAATAAAAAATAGCACTCTAAAAATGCTATAAATAAAGGGCTTTTAATACATAGGGAAAAATACTTGCGATTTAGGGTAATACCCTGATAAGGTGGGGGTCGGTGGTTCGAGTCCACTCAAGCCAACCAGACAAAGTCTAAATCGAAATATTCGGTTTAGACTTTTCTTTTTATCCTTTTTAGTGGTGGTTTATGCCGCGAAAGGTTCTTGACATGAGGTGGAATGGTCTCATATTCTCACAAGGCAAAGGATCAACAGCATTTTTGCTGTTCCTTTGTCTTGTTTGCTGAACTTTCTCCATTCCGGAGTCTCATGTCAAGATCACCGTGGAATAAATAGCCACGATTATATGTAAAAATTTATAGTCATGTTGATTTTTAAGGTTTCTTCTTTGTGTTGCATTATTCTTTCCATGTATTTATTTGTTGATAAAAAAGAAAAGCCTTGATTGTTGTTATCAAAGCTTTTTATAGGGCTATTAAATGTTATTTCTGCCTTATCATTATAAAGTTTTATTTCTTTTATGACATAGTTTATAAGTGCCAAGGGTTCTTGCTCTAATGCTATTTTGAAATATTTTCTTATTTCTTCTTCACTTATTTTCATACTTGTTTTAGACTTTTCAATGATTATATTTTTGTATAAATATTCGATTTGTTCTTCAAGTTCTTTCATGCGAGTGTTTGTGGTTTTATTAACGACTCCTTGTTCAATTGCCAATAGTATATTATTAAGATTTGTTTCTGCTCGTTTCTTATCTTTCAAAAGAATGTTTAAACTTAAACTTGTGTTTGTCATATTATCTTGCAACTCCATTAAGTTCCTGACAATGTTGTCAATTGTTTTTGATTTTGACAATTCTTCAATAATTAAATCTAATAAGAATTTTTCTAATACTTCCTGTCTTATTGTTTCTTTTACGCAACCGTTGCGATATTTCTTTATTCCTATACACTTGTAATAATTTAATTTTGTTCCATTTCTTGTTCTTGCACATTCAGCACTTATTGAATGTCCACAATATCCGCATTTTAGTTTGTTTTTAAACAAGTAAACCGATATAATGCTAAACTTGCCATATTGATTTTCTTTGTTTTTATCTTGCACCATTTGATATGTTTCTTTGTCTATAATTTGTGGATATAGTTTATCGTATACTTTATCTTGGATTCTGCAAATGCCCGTGTATTTTTCATTTTTTAGTATCTTATACACTGTATTGTGTTTAAATGGCTTGCCATTGTGTAAAATTCCTTGATTTGTCAAATCATTGATTATTTTGCGGACAGGCATACCCAATGCGTATTGTTTAAACATATATCTAACAACATTTGCCTTGTTTTCATCTATTGTGATATATTTGCCGCTTAACGCATATCCGTATAACAATTTTCCGCCTGTAAAGTAGCCTTTCAATCTGCTTTCATTCAGTCCTCGTCTAACCTTTTGTGCGAGTTCAACGGAATAATATTGGTTCATTCCTTCAAGTAAACTTTCTAAAATTATGCCTTCTGGCGTGTCAGGGATATTTTCCATTGCTGACAGCACTTTAACTCCATTTTCTTTTAGGGTTCGTTTGTGCATCACACTTTCGTATTTATTTCGTGAGAATCTATCAAGTTTGTATACTAACACATAATCCCATTCCTTTTTGTTGCTATCTTTCAACATTCTTTGAAAATCTGGTCGCAAATCGTTTGTTCCTGTCATTGCTCTATCGATATATGTGTTTAATATGAGAATGTTATTTCTTTGTGCAAAGTCCTCACACACTCTAAGTTGTCCTTCAATGGACTGTTCTGTTTGATTGTCGCAAGAGTATCTTGCATATACTACTGCTGTTTTCATTTTGTTTTAACTCCTTTATATTTTTTATTTGTCTTTCGACAAGGAGCAAATAAACGGAACTGTTCAAATTTTTTGCTTGAAGATTTTTATGTTTGATGTCAAGGGTTGATAAAATCAATACACTTTACCCTTGACAACAAACTCTGTTTCGTTTATGCTCTACTGGCGAAAGATAATTTAGTTTGTTTTCGGCATTTTCTTAATGACCGACTTATCCACTTTTCCTATAAACTCGCCATCGTTAATACAATGGAAATTGTCAAACAGCAACAATTTTCTATTCTCTTGTCCTATTGTGCAAACAACATCTTGCTCGATAATATCTGACACAAAATATGTTGGCAGACCTTTTGAGTAAACAACTTTTTCTCCTGTCTTTTGAATGTATTTCATCATATAGCTTATCGTTTGACTTAAATCGTTTTTCACAATTTCTCGAAAATCATTTCTTCCAAATCTTTTTAAGAAAAAAGTGTTTTGCACTGCAACTTGCATTTTGTGTCTTGTGGTCGAATAATCTCTTTTCTCGACCAACTCTCCAACCATTTGTGGGGTGTAAAACAGCCCATGAAAATGCAATCTCTCATTCTTGGGCGACTTTTCCCAAACTCCAACATACTTCCAACCCTTACGTGAAGATAGATGCTTTAAACAATTACTCAATTTCTTTCTAAACTCTTGTTCGCTTAATTTGTTGCTGTCATAAGTGAAGGTGCAAAAATAATTCCAGTCTTGCAAATAAACTTTTCTACTCAGCCTTGTTTTTCTTACAATTGCATTCCTTGTTAATCTATCTAAACACGACTTTACGATTTTTGTTGACTTCTTAACATTTCCTATTTCCTTATTTATCTCTTGTATCGTTTCTTTAATCTTTTCGCTCTGTCTAAAAATTTCTTTTACTTTTTCATTTAACTCACTCTTTGGCTTGTGTTCCTTTTTTCGTTTCTTCCAACTTTGTTTTTTACTTGGAATTGCAATATAATGACTTCCATCTAAATAAACTTTTGTTTTTAAATAATTCATTGTTGTTCCTCCTTTATCTTTTGAAGGTCAACAATGCGTTTTAAAAGCAAAACATAGAAATCATTATCTAAAATTTCAAGTTGAAGTTCGTTTGTAAAAATGATTTTGATTTTTTCTTGCATTCTGATTGCCTCCTTTTTGATATTTGCAATCAAAAAAGGCATAGAAAGAGAAAAATTCTCAATCTACGCCCATAAAATGCAACCATATTTTTTCGGCTTGCCATTTTTGCGTGCCTTGATTTCTTGCAAAAGCATTGTAAATGAAACTTTTTCAAATTACAAGGAACAAAACCCAAACTTTACCTTGCTAAAATCAAAAATAAAACAAACAAAAGTCAAACTTTTGATAAATTTTTGTGTAAATTTTGATTTTTCAAACAACAAGATTCCAAGTGGGCAATAAAAAAAGTGGTGCACGATTGCTTTAGCCGTGACCACTTTTTGCCCACTTGGTTTTGCGAAATGGGTTTGATTTTTTCATTTTGTTTTCCATAGAGTGTGCTTGTCTTTCGGCGAACGCAGTGAGCCGACTTGTATCAAGACAAGCACACGTGTGAGTGCCAATTTAAATATTTTTCAAAATACTTTGTAAGTCTATTACACTATTTCTTTTTGCATCTTCAGAATCATTATCAAACACATGGGAATTTACATTATATTCCTCTCTTTTTTGATTTAGTCTTGCATATATATTGTCATTAATTAAATTGTTCGTTTTTAACTCTGTTAAAAATATTTCAAATTTTGCACTATTTATATTTTTAGATTTTATATCATAATAGAATTTATATTCTAAATATTTTTGCATTATAGTCCTTGCATCATTTGATGAGTAAGAATGACTTATCCCTTCTATAAAAGCATACATGTTATATAGGGCTTGTTCATAATCATTCATTAATAATCTGTCAGACTTTCTATCAACTGTAATAATCTTATTGCTATTTGGAAGATATTGAATTTTAAGTAATGCTGGCGGTGGATTTTGAGAATACATTAATTCAACCAACTTTTTATAAAAATCAGCATAGTGAGTTAGAATAATGATTTGATTAGCATTTGAAAATTCTTTTAATATGTTAATAAATAAGGTCATTCTTTCGTTGTCAAAACTTGTAATCGGGTCGTCCATTACAACGATGTTTTTATCTAAATTTTTGTCATTTTTTAATTTGCTTAAAAATATAGACAATGCTAAAGCTCTTTTATCAGAATCACTTAAAACAAAACGCAGACTATCAATTTTTTTTTCTCGATATTTCAATTTTAAAGTAAATATTTTTTTTATTCCTTGTTTTGATGTTTCTTGCTCTATTTTGTAATTATGACTTCCTAATCTTAAAAAATATGTGTCTATATCCGTAAAGAAAGTTTTTATAAACTCAGATTGTGTTTTTTCAAAATCAGTTTTTAATTGTTTTGACTTGGCCTCATTTTCTTTTATTTTTCTTAAGTTGCCTAAATATGACAAAAATTTTTCGTTGTTTATGTTTCTATTGACAATATCACATTTCTCTTTATATTTCTTTTCTAACTCATTTATCTTTGAAGATAAATTCTCAATAGATAAATTTTTTAGATAATTTGAAGATAATTGAATAAACTCATTAAGCTCTATATTATATGCATCAAGTGATGTTTTAAGTTCTGACAGAATCTTAACATATTTATCAATAACAACTTCCTTAACACTATTGTATTTATCTTTATTTTTATCATCTATACTTTCATTTATTTTTAAATCAATATCAGATTTACTTTTTAATAAATCTTCTAATAAGGTTAACAACCTAACCGAATGTATGTCTAATTTTTTTTGTAGATTATATATATTCTCTAAATATATTTTAGGAGCGAGATTTTGTATTTTTAGCAAATTAGAATTAACTTGGATTTTTAATTCATCTAATTCTTTTGTACTTGATGAAACTTTGGTTAACCCTTCAACATTATTAGTATAATCAATAAAACTTTCGCAAAACAAAGTGATATAAGATTCAACGAGTTTATTATTATCTGTAGAAGCGCCACAATAAGGGCAAATGTTTGATGATCCTATTGAAAATCCATCACTAATCCATTTGTCTAAATTTTTAGCGCTCGAATTAAGTTGTTTTTTATGAGTATTAAAATTTTCGATAATGTCTTGTCTTGAGAATTTATAATTGCTAGTTAAAACTTCATTTATTTTATTATACTGGTTTATATTTTTATCATTATACTCAAGAGTTGATGGCATAGGCAGTTTTTTTATGTTTTCTATATTTTGCCTATCGTTTTTTAAATTTATAATTTGCTGATACAAACCCAAACATAAAGCGTCTAAATCCTTTACATCTTCTTCAAATTTTATATTTGAGAATTCTTCAATTGTTAGTTTTGAATAATTTTCTATATCTTTTTTTAATGATTCGTTTTCCCTATCTAACTTGTTATTTTTTTCTTTCAATTCAAGAAGCTGTTTTTGAATTTCAATACTTTCGCTTCCTAAAATAAAATCTGTAAAATTTTCTTTATTCTTTCTTTCAATTTCAGAATTAGTAAAAACATTGTTTTGAACAAATTCTGTATCAAAAATCACAATATGTTCATTTTTTGATAAGTCTTTTGGTGTATTCCATTGCCCATTAGAAAATTTTGCTATGTTTTTATTCCCAAAATTTATTTCAACTTGTGGACTTGATGTTTCACCTATTGACTTGCGATTTTCAATATAAGAGGGGTCATTGTGTGATAAAGATTTTAAAATATCACAAAAGGTGCTTTTCCCTTGTGAATTATTGCCATAAATAATTGTAATCTTATTAAAACCACAACTTGCAATTTGGTCTGCATTTTTATAAGTACCAATATTTTTAATTTCCTTGAATCGTTCAATCATATTTATCCTCGATAGTTTATTTTTTGAATATAAACACATACTCGTGCGCTAAAAGTAAAAAGTTGTATTTTTGACTATTTGTTTTCCAAAAACCAGTTGCTTTGCAGTTATGTTGCTCTTTAATAATTATTTCTTTTTGTTTAAATCCGGCACTGATAAATCTTTGCATAACTTCAAACCCAAGTGGTTGAACCATACCATTTTTACGAGTATCTCCCATTACAATAGCACAAAATTTATCTTTCTTTAACACTCTATAACATTCACTTGCTACTTTTTCAATTTGTAAAAGGAAATCTTTATATTTTAATTGTGACAAATCTCCATCAATGCCTTCGCTGTATTTAATAATATCTGCATAAGGTGGGTGGGTGCATATCAAATCAATACTTTCATTTTCTAAATCAAGAGAACAAGCATTTCCTAATTTGACATCAACATCAACTTCATTATCACAATTAAAGTTGAGTTTATTTTTTGTTATTTCAACTGCAATAGGGTTTATATCAATACCAATAGCATTACGATTATTTAATTTGCATTCTATAAGAGTAGTGCCACCACCAACAAATTGGTCTAACACAATATCTTTTTCTTTTGAATATCTTAAAATAATATTTTTTGCTATGTATGGCGAAAAATTACCACGATATTTAGCATCGTGAGTTGCCCATTTACCACGATTCGGAAAACTCCAAACAGTGTTTGTTTCTAACTCAAAATCATTATTCATTTTTAACAAAATATGTCCTTAATAAATTTTTCTATAGTTCCATTTTTTAATGTTTTATAATTTGATAAACAATCTAAATGTCTAAAACCTTTACTTAATTGATTTTTTGCCTGTTTCCAGCAAGAGCCATCAGTTATTAATGCAAATCTTATATTATTCACCTTTAAATCATTTTGGCGATTTATATATGAGTCTATAATTTCTTCAGGTTTTGAACCTGTTCCATTAAAGAAATTAACTTCTATATTTAATACTTTAGAGAAATCTTTATTATGAATTATAAAGTCGGCTTTTCTATTTGCTATATCTTCAGAAATATTAATATGTTCAGATAAAATACTAAATTTTTTCTGACAAATTAATTCTAAATTGTATTTTTGAGTTATTTTTTTAATTAAAGGTTCACAAGCTAATTCAAAAGCTTCGCCACCTCTATTTTTTCTACCATTTGAATCTAAGCCAACCAAAACTCCAATAACATAATCTATAGTGGACTTGTTTAACATGTTTACAAATAAATTCTCTAATCCCATTTGAACAAAGAAATTATAATATTCATTGATTTTGCTAATTGTCATATTTTTAGTATCTTCTACTGAAAAAGAGTATTCTTGAAAATCTTCACTATCTAATTCTGTACCAACTAGTTTTAATTGGTTTGTATTAGATCGATTTAAGGAAACTCTCTCTGCCTTTGATAGAGCAAACAAATAAGGGAAAGTTAATATAACCGTAGGAACTTTGTTCAACAATTCTACAAACATATCTTTAAATTTATCTTGTTCAATTCTAATTAAGCAGTCTAAAGCTGATAGTTCTATAATATACTTCTCATAATCTTTAGTATTTTCCCAATCAACATAATAGTTGTAACCCCTATTAGTATCTAATAAACTACCTATAAAATTTTGTTCTTTACTATTACACATAATTTACCTCTTTTGTTTTTCTAAATCTTTTTTATAATTTATATCATAATCTAAAATTTCAGATATTTGAGAATTTGTTAATTTTGAAAAATCGATAAGATATCTTCCTTCATTATTTATGTAT
>JAGBBI010000191.1 GCA_017938565.1 Clostridia bacterium | reverse complement strand
TGATACACACGGATGCGTGTGTGGGTATAATGATTGAAAGGAGTGTAAAAATTGGGTATTAAAAGATTTAAACCTTATACACCTTCGAGAAGACATATGACAGTGTCTGACTTCTCTGAAATTACAAAATCTACTCCTGAGAAAAGCCTTGTTGTTCATATTAAAACAACTGCAGGTCGTAACAATCAGGGTAAAATAACTGTTCGTCACCATGGCGGCGGTGCTAAAAGAAAATATAGAATTATTGACTTCAAAAGAAATAAAGATGGTATTCCTGCAAAAGTTGTTGGAATCGAATACGACCCAAACAGAACATCTTATATTGCACTTTTAAGTTATGTAGATGGTGAAAAAAGATACATTTTGGCACCATTAGGACTTAGCGTTGGCGACACAGTTATGAGTGGTAAAGACGCAGAAATTAAAGTAGGAAATGCTCTTCCACATGAAAATATCCCTGTTGGTTCATTTATTCACAATGTAGAACTCCAAGCAGGAAAGGGCGGTCAAATGGCTCGTTCAGCAGGTGTAAGCATTCAACTTATGGCAAAAGAAGGCAAATACGCAACACTTCGTATGCCAAGCGGAGAAATGAGAAAAGTTCTCCTTAATTGTAAAGCAACAATCGGTACAGTAGGCAATCCAGACCATGAACTTGTTTCTCTTGGAAAAGCAGGAAGAACAAGACATATGGGAACAAGACCAACCGTTCGTGGTGTTGTTATGAACCCTAATGATCACCCACACGGTGGTGGTGAAGGTAAGAGCCCAGTTGGACATAAAACTCCTCTTACACCTTGGGGTAAACCTGCTCTTGGTATGAAGACAAGAAAGAAAAAGAAATCTTCAAATAAATTAATGGTTAAGAGAATTAACTAATTTGGGAGGAAGAAATGAGTAGATCAGTTAAAAAAGGCCCATACGTGGAAGAAAGATTAGCAAACAGAATTGCTAAAATGAACGAATCTGGCGAAAAGAAAGTTATCAAAACTTGGTCACGTTCTTCAACAATTCTTCCTGCTATGGTTGGTCATACAATTGCCGTATATGACGGAAGAAAACATATTCCTGTTTATGTTACAACTGAAATGGTTGGGTTCAAGCTTGGTGAATTCGCTCCAACAAGAACTTTTAAAGGCCATAAAGGTACAAAGACAGTTAAGGGGGGTAAATAATAATGGCTACTAGACAAAGAGAAAAAGCTGCTGCACGTATTGCTTCTAAAGATAACAGACCATACGCAGTTGCAAAATATGTAAGAATTACTCCTAGCAAGGTTAGAATTTTATTAGACCTTATCAGAGGAAAAGATTACGCTGAAGCTGAAGCAATTCTTGAATTTAACGCAAGTCCATCAGCCGAAGTAATTCTTAACGTTTTAAGAAGTGCTGGTGCTAATGCTGAAAATAACAGCGGTCTTAACAAGTCAGAATTGTATGTTGCTGAAACATTCGCTGACGGTGGCCCAACCCTAAAAAGAAATCAACCTGTAAGTAAGGGTAGAGCACATTCAATATTGAAAAGAACTTGTCACATCACAGTTAAGCTTGATGTGAAAAAGGCCTAAGGTAGAGGAGGAGTCGTAATGGGACAAAAAGTTAATCCACACGGTCTTCGTCTTGGTGTCATTGATGGTTGGAACAGCCAATGGTATGCAGACAAGAAAACATTTGCAGAATTCTTAAAAGAAGATAATGATATCAGAAAATTTATTAAGACCAATTATAAAAACTGCGCTATTTCATCAGTTTTGATTGAAAGAGGCGAAAACAAAGTTAACATTACTCTTAACACAGCTAAGCCTGGTGTTGTAATCGGACAAAAAGGTGCTGGAGTTGAGGCTATGAAGAAGGAAATTGCTAACCTTGTAAATGGTAAGAATGTTAACATCAGCGTTGTAGAAATCAAAAATCCTGATACAGACGCTAAATTAGTAGCAGAAAGTATTGCATTCCAACTTGAACAAAGAGTTGGTTTCAGAAGAGCAATGAAGCAAGCTTTAACACGTTGCCTAAAAGCAGGTGTTAAGGGTGTTAAAATTATGGTAGGTGGACGTCTTGACGGAGCTGAAATCGCAAGAAGCGAGTTCTATCAAGAAGGTTCTCTTCCACTACAAACTTTAAGAGCAAGCATTGACTATGGCACTGCGACAGCACACGTTTATGGTTCAATCGGTGTTAAGGTTTGGATTTACAAAGGAGAAATCCTTGGAAAGAAAGACTTGAGCATACAAGGAGGAAACAGACATGTTGATGCCTAAAAGAGTTAAAAGAAGAAAACAACAAAGAGGCAGAATGACAGGTAAGGCTCTACGTGGTAACACGCTTACTCACGGAGAATATGGCATTGTAGCTACAACTCCTTGTTGGATTACTTCAAACCAAATCGAAGCCGCACGTATCGCTATGACAAGATACACAAAAAGAGGCGGTAAAGTTTGGATAAATATTTTCCCACACAAACCAGTTACTAAAAAGCCTGCTGAAACTCGTATGGGTTCAGGAAAGGGCTCTCCAGAATTCTGGGTAGCAGTTGTTAAACCGGGCAGAGTAATGTTTGAAATGGGCGGAATTAAAGAAGAAGTTGCAAGAGAAGCATTAAGACTTGCAACCTATAAGTTGCCTTGTGGAACAAAAATCGTAACAAAAGCGGACTTTGAAGAGAAGACTGCAAATACAGTAGAGGAGGCTTAGGTAAATGAAAATAGAAAAGCTAAGAACTCAATCAGATGCAGAACTAAATAAGATGTTAAGCGACCTTAAGTCTGAACTTTTCAACTTAAGATTTAGCAACGCAACTGGTTCATTACAAAATCCTATGGCATTAGACACTTGCAAGAAAGATATCGCAAGAGTTAAGACAATCCTAAGAGAGCGTGAACTTGGAATATCTGAAGCAGTTAAGCCTCAAACAGAAGTTAAAAAGACTACTAGAAAAACTGCAACAAAAAAAGTTGAAACCAAAAAGGATTAAGGGGATAACTTATGGAAACAAAAATTGAAAGAAATGAAAGAAAAACAAGAATTGGTGAAGTTGTAAGCAATAAGATGGACAAAACAATTGTTGTTGCAATCAAAGATAAAGTTAAACACGCACTTTACGAAAAGACAATCAACAGAACTAAGAAAGTTAAGGCTCACGACGCTGAAAACATATGCGATATCGGCGACACAGTTGAAATTGCAGAAACTCGTCATTTGTCTAAGGATAAGAACTGGCGTCTTGTTAGAATCGTAGAGAAAGTTAAGTAGTAAATGGGAGAGGAAAAATATGATACAACAGGAAACAAGATTAAAAGTTGCCGACAACACTGGTGCTCACGAACTTTTGTGTATCAGAGTTTTAAAGGGCTCTAAATCAAAGGTTGCTAACATTGGTGATGTAATTGTTGCCGCTGTTAAAGGCGCAGACCCAAAGGGTGTTGTAAAGAATGGTGAGGTTGTTAAAGCTGTCATTGTTAGAACTGTTAAAGGTGTTCAAAGACCAGACGGCAGTACAATCAAATTTGATGAAAATGCTGCTGTTATAATCAATAATGACAAACTTCCTCGTGGTACTAGAGTTTTTGGACCTATTGCAAGAGAACTTCGTGATAAGGGCTATATGAAGATAGTTTCATTAGCACCTGAAGTTTTATAGGAGGCAAATTATGGCACATACACTAAATGTTAAAACTGGCGATAACGTAGTTGTTATCACTGGTAAAGATGCTGGAAAACAAGGCAGAGTTTTGGCTTGTTACCCAGATAAAAATAGAATCGTAGTAGAGGGCGTTAATATTATAAGCCGTCATACAAAAGCTCGTTCAGCACAAGAAGCTGGCGGAATTATTAAAAGAGAAGGAACAATCGACGTATCTAACGTTATGTTGGTTTGTCCTACTTGTGGAAAGCCTACAAGAGTTAAGCACTCTGAAGTAGATGGAAAGCACACAAGAGTGTGCAAATGTGGAGCAGTTCTTGATAAGAAATTTGAAAAGGTTTCTGCAACAAAGAAGAAGGCTCAACCAAAAGAAAAGAAAGAAAAAGTCGAAAATGCTAACGAAAAGCCTGCAAAGAAGACTTCTACAAAGCTTGAAAAAAGCAAAACAACAAAGTCAACAGCAGTTAAAAACAAGGCTGAAGGTGCTAGCGTTAAAAGAAAGCAGGAAATGTAATTTTGGAGAATTAAATAATGGAAAACAGATTAAAAGAGAAATATTTAAAAGAAGTTGCACCTGCTCTTAAAGCAAAGTTCAACTATGAAAATGTAAACCAAATCCCAAAGATTGAAAAAATAGTTTTAAATATGGGTCTTGGAGATGTTAAAGATAACAGCAAGTCTTTAAATCTTGCAGTTGAAGAACTTGGACTAATCGCTGGTCAAAAGCCTGTTATTACAAAAGCAAAGAAGTCTGTAGCTAACTTTAAGCTTCGTGAAGGAATGAACATTGGCGCAAAGGTTACACTTCGTGGAACAAGAATGTATGAATTCCTTGACAGATTTATTTCTATTGCATTGCCTCGTGTTAGAGATTTCAGAGGTGTTAATCCAAACGCATTTGATGGAAGAGGATCTTTCGCTTATGGCGTTAAGGAACAGTTAATTTTCCCAGAAATCGTATACGATAAAATCGAGAAAATTCGTGGTTTTGATGTATGCATCGTAACAACTGCTAAAAGTGATGACGAAGCAAGAGAATTATTATCTTTAATGGGCATGCCATTTAAGAAGTAATAAAGGAGATAATTATGGCAAAGAAAGCACTTATAAATAAACAACAAGGCAAGCAAAAATATAGCACTCGTGAGTATACAAGATGTTCTATTTGCGGAAGACCACACTCAGTTTTACGTAAATATGGAATTTGTCGTATCTGTTTTAGAGAACTTGCATACAAAGGCGAAATACCTGGTGCTAAAAAATCTAGTTGGTAGAAATTAGGAGGAAAATATAAATGATAGTAACAGATCCTATTGCATATATGATAACAAGAATCAGAAATGCTCAAACAGCTCGTCATGAAACAGTTATAATTCCAGATTCTAAGATGAAAAAAGCCATCGCAGAGATTCTTTTGGCAGAAGGCTATATTTCAAGTGTTGAATATATCGAGGATAAAATCCAAGGAAAAATTAAAATTACATTAAAATACACAGAAGACAACAAAAAAGTTATTAGCGGTTTAAAGAGAATTTCTAAGCCAGGTCTAAGAATATATGCTGGAGCCGAAGAACTTCCAAGAGTTCTTAATGGTTTAGGAATTGCAATTATCTCTACTAGCAAAGGTGTTGTAACTGATAGGGAAGCAAGAAAACTTGGCTTAGGTGGCGAAGTGCTTGCTTATGTATGGTAGGAGGTAATTGAATATGTCAAGAATAGGAAGATTACCAATCGAAATCCCAGCGGGGGTTACTGTTGAGGTTTCAAACGAAAATCTTGTTACAGTTAAGGGTGCTCTTGGAACATTAACACAAGAGATAACTGGACAAATTACAGTTGAAAAAGTTGAGAATACAATTGTAGTGTCAAGACATGACGAACAAAAAGAAACAAGAGCGAAACACGGACTTTATCGTGCTTTGATAGCAAATATGATTAATGGCGTAACAAAAGGATTTTCAAAAACATTAATCGTTAATGGTGTAGGTTTCAAGTGCTCAGTTGCAGGAAGCAAACTTACATTAAATATTGGATTTTCACATCCAGTAAACGTTGACATTCCAGCAAACTTAAAAGTTACTTGCGTAACACCAACTGAAATTAAAGTTGAAGGTTGCGATAAAACATTGGTTGGTCAATTTGCAGCTGACATTAAGGCGTTAAGACCAGTTGAACCATACCATGGTTATGGAATTAAGTACAGCGACCAATTTGTTCTAAGAAAAGAAATCAAAAAGGCAGCTAAGAAGAAATAAGGAAGGAGATAAGATATGGTAAAGAAAATTGATAAGAACTCTGTTCGTAAAGCAAAGCAAAAAAGAATTAGAGCTACATTATCTGGAACAACAGCTCGTCCAAGACTAAATGTATATCGTTCCTTAGTTAATATCTATGCTCAAATCATCGACGATGAAAACGGCGTAACAATTTGCAGTTCATCAACCGAAGAAAAGGGTATGGCAGAAAAAGTTGCTGGAAAAACTAAAATGGAACAAGCATACATCATCGGAACAGAAGTAGCTAAGAAAGCACTTGCAAAGGGTGTTAAAGAAGTTGTTTTTGACCGTGCAGGTTATATTTATACCGGTAGGGTTCAAAAAGTTGCCGAAGGTGCAAGAAATGCAGGATTAAATTTTTAGGGTTTAGGAGAAAAATAAATGGCAAAAGTTGAAAGAACAAAGAAAGAAGCACCAGAAAAGAAGGACGAATTTGAAAAAGTTACCGTTGACATCCGCAGAGTTACTAAGGTTGTTAAGGGTGGCAGAAATATGCGTTTTTCTGCTCTTGTTGTTACAGGTGATGGCAAGGGTAAAGTTGGTGTAGGAATGGGCAGAGGTGCCGAAGTTTCAATTGCTATGGACAAAGCAGGAATTGATGCTAAGAAGCACATTATCGAAGTTCCATTAAAAGACACTACTATTCCACACGAAGTTATCGGAAAGTTTGAAAAAACTAAGGTTATTATGATGCCAGCTAAGAGAGGTAATGGTATTATTGCTGGTGGAAGTGTTAGAAGCGTTGTTGAACTTGTTGGTATTAAAGATATTACTACAAAGATGTATGGATCAAACAACCCAGTTAACTGCGTTAAAGCAACACTTAACGGTTTACAACAATTAAGAAGTGCAGAACAAATCGCAAAACTTCGTGGCAAAAATGTAGACGAAATCTTATAGGAGAAGGAAAGATGGAAGAAAAAACAACAAAGAAAACAACTACAAGAAAAAAAGTTGTAGCTCCTGTAGAAGAAACTGCAGTAGTTGCAGAAGTAGCTGAAGCTCCAGTTGCTAAAACAACTACAAGAAAGAAAGCAGAGAAAAATGCCGACAAATTAGTAAAAATTACATTAATCAGAAGCACAATCGGTGCTCTTGAAAAACAAAAGAAAACTGTTGAAGCTTTAGGATTAAAGAAAATTCGCAGTTCAGTTGTTAAAAAAGACAATGCTTGTACTCGTGGTATGATTTTTGTAGTAAGACACTTAGTATCGGTTGAAGAAGTTAAGTAAAAATTATAGGAGATTGAATTATGAATATACAAAGTTTATCTCCAGCTCCTAACTCAACCTTCTCAGATAAGAGAGTAGGTCGTGGTACTGGTTCTGGACACGGTAAAACAAGTGGTAAAGGTCATAAGGGTCAAAATGCCAGAAGTGGTGGCGGAGTTAGACCTGGCTTTGAAGGCGGACAAATGCCATTAATCAGAAGAATTCCAAAGCACGGCTTTACAAACGTGTGGAAGAAAGAATACACTGTAATTAATGTGTCTGCTCTAAATAAATTAGAACCTAACACAATCGTAACTGCTGAGATGCTTAAAGCACAAGGATTGATATCTAAGATTGAAAAGTTTGGTCTTAAGGTTATTGGAAATGGAGAGATTACAGTTCCTCTAACTGTAAGAGCAAATAAATTCTCGGAGTCAGCTATCCAAAAAATCCAAGCAGCTGGCGGTAGTGTTGAGGTGATTTAATGTTTAAAACGTTAGCAAGTGCATTTAAAAATAAAGAAATCAGAAGAGGATTATTAATAACCCTAGCGTTATTATTTGTTTATAGACTTGGATGTTTCTTGCCAATTCCTGGCATTAACACAACAGTCTATCTTGAAGCAGTAGGCGAGGATAAACTGGGCGTACTAAGCCTGTTAAACTCGGTAACGGGTTCTGCACTCGCAAACGGTTCATTCTTGGCGTTAGGTGTTACACCATACATTAACGCATCAATCATCGTACAACTTTTAAGCGTAGGTATACCAGCACTTGAAAGGCTTTCAAAGGAAGGCGATGAAGGAAGAAGGAAGATGAATACCGTAACCAAAGTTGTCGCATTGATTTTAGCAGTTGCACAAGGTGTTGGAACGGTAATCGGATTTAAGTCTGCATTAGTTAACCTATATGGGAATGCACCAATTTGGTTAACGGGTGCAACGGTTGTGTTATTTATGGTCGCAGGTACCTGCTTTACAATATGGCTAGGCGATAGAATTACCGAACAGAAGATTGGGAATGGCACATCATTAATAATCTTCGTAGGTATTATGGCAACGGCAGCCACATCAATAGTAAATTCATTAGATGAAATATTTAATGGAAATGTTACAGCTTTATGGGAATTAATTGGTTTCATCGTATTAGCATTAGTAGTATTTGTATTTATTGTTTGGATTGATATGTCGGAAAGAAGAATTCCAGTTCAATATGCTAAACAAATAAAAGGACGAAAAATGTTTGGCGGTCAAAGCAGTTATATTCCAATGAAGATAAATGGAAGCGGAGTTATGCCTATCATTTTTGCATCGGCAATAATTTCATTCCCGAACCTTATTATGCAATTATGTGGAGTTACTAGAAACAGTGGATGGTTCGCAAAATTTTATTATGATTTCCTAGGTGCTGGAAGTGTTGGCTATAGCATTTTAGTTGGATTACTAATTTTATTCTTCGCATATTTCTATGCTCAAATTCAATTTAACCCAGCTGATGTAAGCCAAAATATTCAACAACACGGCGGGTTTATCCCAGGTATAAGACCTGGTAAAGCCACAACAGATTACCTAAAGAGAGTAAGCAACAGAATTACATTATTCGGAGCTGTATTCTTAGCAATAATCGCAATTGTTCCATCTGTGATATTTGGAATAGTTGCAGGTGAGTCAATGGAATTGTTGAACGCATTTACCGCAACAGGAATGCTGATTGTAGTCAGCGTAGCAATTGAATTTAACTCTCAATTAGACGCTCAACTAATGATGAAAAGACATAAAAATATTTTATAGGAGGATTCTAATGAATATTTTAATGATTGGGGCATCAGGATCAGGAAAGGGGACACAAGCAAAGATTTTGGTTGAAAAGTATGGCTTTTGCCATCTTTCAATGGGCGACGTTTTAAAAGAGCAAGTAAAACTTGGAACTGAAGAAGGAAAACTTATAGATGAATATCAGAAGTCAGGAAACTTAGTTCCGCTTGAAGTTACTGTAAAGGCTCTACAAAACAAAATCAAGAGTACAAACAATCAAAACGGGTATCTTTTGGATGGATTTCCAAGAAATATGGAACAGACAAAGTTGGTTCCAGTTGATGTAGATTTGGTGCTAAACTTCCGTAATGACTTGGAAAAGCTTACAGATAGGTTAGTGAATAGAAGAATGTGCAAAGATTGTAATCAAGGATTCCATGCATCGAAATTGGTTGATGGAAAGTGCCCTGCGTGTGGTGGTGAAGTTTACATCAGAAGTGATGATAACGAAGCTTCAATTATTAAAAGAATGAACTTCTACAAAAACGATGTAATGCCAGTGGCTGAATATTACCGAACAATTGTTCCAGTTGCAGACATTGATGCAGATAAGTCAATCGAAGAAGTTGCAAGTCAAATAGAATCAGCTATAAAAAGTGTGAAGTAATGATAAGAGTTAAATCTGAAAAAGATATAGAGTGTATGCGTGAATCTGGGAAGATTTTAGCAGCAACGTTAAAACTTATAGAAAAGGAAATTCGACCAGGAATTTCCACCAAGTATCTTGACAAAATTGCCAATGAATATATAATATCAAGAGGCGGAAAACCTTCATTTCTAAGATTGTATGGTTTTCCAGCAAGCATTTGCTCATCTATTGATGACATCGTAGTACACGGCATTCCACGTGAAAGCGATATTCTTCAAGAAGGTCAGATAATAGGTGTTGATTGTGGTGTAAAATACAAAGGGTTCCATACAGACGCGGCAAGGACCTTTGCAGTTGGCGAGATTAATGACGAAAAGAAAAAGCTAATTGAGGTTACCGAGAAAAGTTTTTTTGAAGGCATTAAGGACTTAAAAGCAAATGACAGAGTAGGTGATATTGGTGCACGAGTACAAAATTATGTTGAAAAGCATGGATTTTCGGTAGTTCGTGATTTGGTAGGACACGGAGTTGGAAAAGAAATGCACGAAGATCCATCAATTCCAAATTTTGGAAGAATGGGTTTGGGTGAAAAGATTCCAGCGAATTGCACGCTAGCAATAGAACCTATGGTGAACGCGGGTGGCTATGAAGTAGTTTTCAATGGTATGTGGGATGTACGAACAAAAGACGGAAGACCTTCAGCACATTACGAAAATACAGTATTAGTTACCGAAAATGGTGTAGAAATTCTAACAATTGATAATGTAGGAGAATAATAGATGTCAAAAGACGATGTTATTGAAACCGAGGGGGTCGTAGTTGAGGCACTCCCAGGGGCGTCATTTAAAGTTCAATTATCTAACGGGCACATAATTACAGCTTACCTAAGCGGTAAACTTTGGAAAAACTTAATTCGTGTCTATGAAGGTGATACAGTTAAACTAGAAATGAGTCCTTATGACTTAACAAAAGGCAGAATAGTTTGGAGACAAAAATAAATTTAGGAGATTACAAAGATGAAAGTTAGACCAAGTGTAAAACCAATTTGTGATAAATGTAAAGTTATAAAGAGAAACGGAAAAGTTAGAGTTATCTGCTCTAAATATCCAAAACACAAACAAGTTCAAGGTTAATATAAAAGGTATAAGCCACAAGAAATTAATAAACAGTATGGAGGAATGGTATGGCACGTATTGCAGGTGTTGATTTACCTAATGAAAAGAGAGTTGAAATAGGTTTGACCTATATTTTCGGTGTAGGCAGAGTAACAGCCAACAAAATTTTAGCAGAAACAAAAATTAATCCAGACACAAGATGTAAGGATTTGACAGATTCTGATGTAAACAAAATTAGAGAGTACATTGAAAAGAACGTAGTCGTAGAAGGTGATTTAAAAAGAGACCTAGCTATGGACGTTAAAGCTTTAATGGAAATCGGATGTTACAGAGGCGTAAGACACAGAAAGGGTCTTCCATGTCGTGGTCAAAAGACAAGTAGCAACGCAAGAACAGCAAAGGGACCTCGCAACAGTTCAATTAAGAAAAAAGGTAAATAATAAGGAGAAAGTTAACAATGGCAGTTCAAAAAAGAACAGTAAAGAAGAAAAAGATAACCACCAGCGTCGACAAAGGTGTTGTTCATATTCACGCATCTTTCAATAACACTCTTGTAACAATCTCAGATGTTGCAGGTAATGTTATTTCTTGGAGCTCAGCTGGAAGCTTAGGTTATAAGGGTAACAAAAAGAGTACCCCATTCGCAGCAAGCCAAGCAGCAGAAACAGCAGCTAATGCAGCAAAAGAATATGGTTTAAAAAGTGTAGAAGTATTGGTAAAAGGACCTGGTAATGGCAGAGAAGCTGCAATCAGAGCTCTTGCTAATGCAGATTTAGAAGTAACAATGATTAGAGATGTGTCTCCAATCCCTCACAATGGATGTAGACCACCTAAGAGAAGAAGAATATAGGAGGAGGGATAGAGAATTATGGCTAAATATACACAAGCAGATTGCAGACTTTGCCGTAGAGAAGGAACAAAATTATTCCTTAAAGGTGAAAGATGTCTTTCTAAGAAATGTGCTATGGAAAAAAGACCTGTAGTTCCTGGTCAACACGGAATGGCACGCAAGAAATTTTCTGAATATGGCAAACAATTAAGAGAAAAACAAAAAGTTAAAAGAGCTTATGGTCTTTTAGAAAAACAAATGCACGCTTACTATGTTGAAGCTGAAAGACAAAGTGGTATTACCGGTGAAACAATGCTATCATTAATTGAAAGACGTCTTGACAACGTTGTTTACAGAATGGGAATCGGTGCAAGTCGTGCTGAAGCAAGACAAATTGTTAACCATGGTCATATCTGTGTAAATGGTAAAAGAGTAAATATTCCATCTTACCAAGTAAAAGCCGGCGACACAATTTCAATCAAGGAAAACAAGAGACAAATCGAACTATTCAAGAAGTTGAAAGAAGTTAAAGTTGTAATGCCTAAGTGGTTGGAGTTTGATGCTACTAAGCTTGAAGGCAAAGTTCTTGATTTACCAAAGAGAGATGATATTGATTTAGCAATTGAAGAACATATGATAGTCGAATTATATTCAAGATAATAAGGAGGAGTAAAGATGATAGAAATCGAAAGACCTAAAGTTATCTGTGAAGAAGATGATAACGGTGCTTACGCAAAATTTACAGTAGAACCATTAGAGAAAGGGTTTGGCGTAACCCTAGGCAACGCATTAAGAAGAACACTTCTTTCTGCACTTCCAGGAGCCGCAGTTACATCAATTAAGATTGATGGTGTGCAACACGAATTTTCAACCATAAAGGGAGTAAAAGAAGATGTTGCAGAAATTATCCTAAATTTAAAAGGACTATCTGTAAAGACATCATCTACCGATGAGACTTTCAAAAAAATGTTACACCTATCACACAAGGGTGCTGGTGTAATCACCGCTGGAATGATTAATCCAGACGATGAAATAGAAGTTCTAAATCCAGATATGTATATTTGCACATTAGAATCTGATGCAGATTTAGAAATGGATATATGTATTGGAAGAGGACGTGGCTATGTTCTAGCTGACAAAAACAAGGACCAATCTGCACCAATCGGAACAATCGCTACCGATTCAAACTTTACCCCAATCAGAAAGGTGAATTTTGAAGTTCAAAGCACACGTGTTGGTCAAAGTATCGACTATGACAAGCTTGTTATAGAAGTTACTACAAATGGTTCAATGAGTGCTAAGGAAATTATAAGCCTTGCAGCAAAGCTTGTTAACGACCATTTAAGTTTATTTATCGAACTAGTAGAGAATATGACAAATCAATCTTTACTTGTATCAAGCAAGGAAGATAAAGTTATAAAGTTGCTTGAAATGAGTATTGAAGATATGGATTTATCAGTAAGGTCATACAACTGCTTAAAACGTGCAAATATCAATACTGTTGAAGACTTAACAAAGAAGACTGAGGACGATATGCTAAAGGTTAAAAACCTTGGAAGAAAGTCTCTTGATGAAGTCATTAACAAATTAACAGGATACGGCTTAAGCCTAAAAACTCAAGAAGATTAATTAAGGAGAACGAAATGGAAACAAAGAAATTAAGTTTGCCAACTGACCAAAGAAACGCAATGCTTAAAGGTCTTGTTACCGACCTTTTATGGTATGGAAAGATTGAGACTACTCTTGCAAATGCAAAAGCGGTTAGCAGATTGGCTGATAAAAACATCACAATTGCTATTAATGCTTACGAAGACGTTGTTTCAGAAGAAAGAAAAGATGCTAAAGCTACTGTTGTAAAAGACGGTCCAAAAAAGCTTACTGCACGTCGTAGATTAATGGCAAATCTTTATGATAAGCAAGAACAAAAGGGTGCAAGAGAAAAGAAGTCTGCTTATAAAGCAAGAACTGAACAAATTCAACATCCACTTATCGAAAGATTGTTTGATGACCTTGCTCCAAAGTATGCAAAGCGTGCTGAAGAACTTGGAACTAAGGGCGGATATACAAGAGTTCTTAAGACATACTTAAGACGCGGTGATAACGCTCAAATGGCAATTGTTGAATTAGTATAATACAATAATTTGCACAAATTAGTTTTGCAATTGGTATAACAAAATAAATGGAATTGATTAATTTTAGTCAATTCCATTTTACTTTGTCTTAAATTTAGGAGTATAATAATTAAAACTAATGATATGAGGATATTACGATGCAAATATTAAATGGTAAAGAATTGTCTGCCCAAATAAGGTTAGAAATAAAAGAAGATGTGAAAAATAACTTTTTAGACAAAGGACTGCCTGCTCCAACGCTGGCCGTAGTGTTAGTAGGGGAAGACCCAGCGAGTAAAATTTACGTAGCGAATAAAGAAAAAGCGTGCGAAGAAGTGGGAATAAACAGTCGAACCATTAAATTGCCTGAAAATTCAACGATGGAAGAAATTATTGATGTAATTAACACGCTTAATCAAGATAACAAAGTAGACGGCATTTTGGTGCAATTACCGCTTCCAAATCGTATGGATGCAACGCATATAATCGAATCTATTAACCCAAACAAAGATGTGGACGGACTTACTTACATAAACAAGGGTAAATTAGTTTCAAATTTGGATGGAATAGCCCCTTGTACGCCAAGTGGGATAATTGACCTACTAAAATACAACAATGTTCAAATTGAAGGCAAAAACGCCGTAATTATTGGTAGGAGTCAACTGGTTGGGCGTCCGGTGGAAATATTGCTTAATAATTTGAACGCAACTACTACGATTTGCCACAGTAAGACTCAAAACTTAAAGGACATTACGACGCAAGCAGACATATTAGTCGTCGCAGTTGGAAAACCGAATTATATTACGGCTGAATACATAAAGCACGGTGCAACAGTAGTTGATGTTGGAATAAATCGTGTAGATGGGAAAGTTGTTGGTGATGTAGACGGCGAAAGCGTCAAAAATATAGCTGGCTATTTAACGCCGGTACCGGGGGGCGTTGGGCCGATGACAATTACGGAATTGTTAAAAAATACGCTAAAATGTGCAAAAATCCATAATTAGATATGGAGTTTTGTCTTGAATTAAATTTTTATCAAATTTCAAATAGGGTATGGACAAATTGAAAAGTTTGTGATAATATATTGGCATAAACATAAAATTTTATTGGACAAACCCATAAATATTTGGTACAATATATATTGAATTAACAATAGGGGAATGTTTTATGAAAACTTATGTTTATCCTGCTATATTAACCGAAGACGCTGACGGACGCTATTATATTAGCATTCCAGATTTAGGCCTTCAAACAATTGGTGATTCAAAAGAAGATGCATTTATAAATGGGAAGGTAAGTTTAAAGTCTTATTTTGAACTTGCAGAAAGATTTGAAACTGAAATTCCTGAGCCATCAACTTTTGACCAGATTAAGGAAGTTTATAAAGCAAAAGAAGTTGTTATGCTTGATATTCAAGTTGATGACACAAAACCAACTGATGACGATATTGAATATCGTAAGTTTATGAAACTATTCTTTGATGAAGGCAATTAGGAGGGTTTGAAATGACAGACTATCAAATGGAATTAATGGTTTTAGCGACTGCGATTGGTTTCAGAAGCGAACTAAAAGATGGAAAGGTTTATTTAACAACAATTTATAAAGATCAAGTTAAATTATTTCCGATTGATGTAAACAGCGAAGATGCATTTTTAGGTCGCGATAAAGAAATTTTAGCAATTATTGACGAGCGTTTAGGGGTGCATTCATATACAAAAGATTTAAAAAGAAGATACGATGTTTATTATGAAGCACTAGCGGATGAAGATCACAGATTTTGGAAAACTGCAAAATCAAAATTCTAAATCTAAATTAGGGGGGTAAAATATGAACTTTGATGATTTAAGAAAAGCATTTTTGAATGGGGGAGAAAAAGCCCTAAAAACATTATTGGGTCAAATGAAACAAGTTATGAGTGGCGAAATGTATGACAAACTAATGAACTTTGTTAAGGAAAGACAAAATAAAGCGAATACTATACAAAAAGAGTGCTCAAACTGGCTGGGTGGAGTTGTATAAAGAATTATGAACTATCTTAGGGATTTAGCAGAAACCATTGGGTGGAAGTTTGTTAACGATGATTTAGATTTCACCGTTTATGAGTACACTCACAGGGTTAGTAAGTATGAAGAAATATCTCATATAGCACGCATTTACGAAAAACCGAATGAAATAATGCTATATGATATTTTACAAACGCTAAAAAAAGTTTTGCCAAGGAAACTTAAAAAAAAGATAGATAAAATTTTAAAGAACATAAGAATTGAAGATTTGCCAAACGTAGTTGAAGTGGTTAAGTTTGCCATAGAAGAGTATAAGTCAAAAACCGATTATGCAAGATTAAAAGAATATGGAAACTTGGTTGGTGTTGATATTGAAAAACTAGGGTATAAGTTTAAATACACATTAAAAAAGCGTGAAAAATTAGATATAATTGCGAAGATTGAAAATCATATTCCGATAGAACACGCACCAAAGGTTGGCACGATAAAAAAACTGGAATACAAAATTGCTTACGTAAGAATAAATATGAATAAAAAACAGGATAAAGAGTAATCTTTGTCCTGTTTTTTGTAATGGATATCGTATTGATTTATTATTTTAAAACTTTACAACCCATATATGGAACTAAAACATCAGGAATTGTAATACTTCCGTCTTCATTCTGGAACTGTTCTAATATTGCCGGGAATATTCGACTGGTTGCGATTCCGCTGGCGTTTAAAGTATATACATATTCTTTTGTTCCATCGGTTTTAATAAACTTTGTGTTAGTTCTTCTTGCTTGATAATTAAGGGCTGTACTTATACTGCTGACTTCGGTATATCTATCCATACTTGGGATATATATCTCAATATCATATGTCTTTGCCATTCCGTGTGCATAGTCTCCTCCTGCAAGTTTAACCAAACGATAGTGTAAGCCTAATTTTTGAACAATTCTTTCGGCTTTGCCAAGAAGTTCGTCCCAAGCACGTTCGCCATCTTCTGGGGTGGTGTATTCGACCATTTCAACTTTGTTAAATTGATGGCCACGTATCATTCCTTTTTCATCTGGTCGGTTACTGCCCGCTTCAATCCTGAAACAAGGGGTATAGGCAAAATATTTTTTAGGTAAGTCCTCTTCTCGTAAAGTTTCATTTTTATGAATATTCACCAGAGCTGTTTCTGCAGTTGGAAGCAAAAAGTTGTTTGGCAAATATTTTTTATCAATAAAGTAATCGTCTTCTACGAATTTAGGGAATTGCCCAGCACCAAAGCCACAATCATATTTTAAGATGTGTGGAAGAAGCTTAAATTCAAATCCGTCAGCGATGTGTTCATTTATACAAAAATTAAGAATTGCCCATTCAAGTTGAGCACCTTTACCATTATAAATCCAATTTCCTTCGCCAGCAATTTTAATTGCACGTTCATAGTCGATTAAGTTGTGTTGCTTACATAATTCAATATGTGTCTTAGGTTTAAATGTAAATTTAGGTTTTTCCTTAAATTCTTTTAACACTACATTGTTTTCTTTACCCCCTGCAGGAG
>JAGBBI010000190.1 GCA_017938565.1 Clostridia bacterium | reverse complement strand
TCTATATTTCCTACAATGTCACCACTTGTTTCAGACAATAATGAAACGCCATAACCTATTGGCAAACCATCAACAAAAATATAGACCAAACCATCTGTATGTAAACCGAGCGACAAACTCTCTTTGTCAACAATCTTTTCCGAAGTAATAGCGAATAATGTATACAAATTATGGATTAAGCGTATGTAATTTTGCGAGCCAATTCTAAGCCTAACGCCTTATAGCAATCCAAGTTTGGATGAATACCATCTGGTAACACAGTTGTAATATTCTTGCGGTTAACCACGGAATTATTTGTAACATCAATAACTTGGATTCCGTAGTATTCACAAACTTCTTTTAACTTGTCGTTGAAGTTTTTCAGGCTGCCGCATGGTGTAATGCTACCCGTGTAGCCGTATGCCCAATTAGATGCTTCAGTACCACGACTTCCGATTTTTGCATTGATAGGTGTGATGAGGATAATCTTACAATATGGGTTTTGAGAAATAATTCTTTCAATACCATAGCGCAGTTCAGAAACAATTGTGCCACCTATGGAAATATCATCGTCAACCGTCCCGACTAAATTCACAGCATTCTCGTTTTTCCAGTCATTTATGCCGAGCATAATAGTCACAAGGTCAACACCAGAGAAATCATTACGGTCTACGATTGTGCGAAAGGTAGTACCTGTCACAAACCCAGAACCGCTTACACCGAGATTCGTCAACTTATATCCGTTGTATTTTGCTACATAATCCACCCACCGCTGACCGATTATAGGTTGACTATACTCTGTTGCAGATGTACTATAAAGCCCATAGGTGATACTATCGCCTATGGCATACCATATCGCACCAGATGCAGATGGAGACGCTTGTACTGCTTCTTTTAGTGTCTCCATATCTGTTTGTAAGTTTGCTATTGCCTGTGAGTAGTCGTCAGTAGTATACGAAACCCCGGTGGAATACCAGCCATAGGTAATATCTCCCTCACTATTCAATTTTTCAAAGTTAATAACAAGGTTTTCTACATCTGCGGAAGTGATTGCGGAATTTAATTTTATACCTAAAGTGATTCTAATATATGCAGCGTTTGCAAAATAGTTTGCTCTATTTGCATTTGCTCTTGCAACGTCTATTGATATTGGTAAAGTAATTTCTTCTTCTGCAGATGATGTAAGCAATTCTGAACTATCGTTTTTATATATTTGATTGTTTGCGTTATATGCTATAAATGTTCCGTTAGTATCAAAATAATAAACATATAATGATGCATAAAAAGCAGGTACAAGTTTTTCAAGTCCACTGATATTTACAATACAGCTTGACCAATTCTTATCAATTGAGATTGGTGCTGTTGTGAACAAACCATTTTTAGTTGTATTTGCATCTTTTGAGCTATTAGTAGAACCAGATGGACGTGTGTTTATAAACGCAGTTCCATCATTCGCATTATGGATTGTTGGCACTTTTTTGCCAGTATAGGCATAAATGTACCCGTCTGGCAAAACATATGGTTTTGTCGTATCTCCATTTTCGTTAAGCCATTCAATAGAGTCAGCAAAAAGCGTTGTTGATTGTGAGCCTTGTGCTTGAATGTTAACAATCTTTTCCGAAAGTGAATCATGAACATACTTCAGTGATTCGGCTGTAATTAACTTATCTTTAGTTTCTGCCATAATAAAAATCTCCTTTCTTATATGTTCAAATAAGTTTTTACTTCATCCACTGTCGCAACATCAACTGTTTCATCTATTTCTGTGATTTGGTCTTGCAATGCTTTGCCTTGTTTTGCAGACAGTGGTTTATCTGTGTTACTACTAACACAGTTATCTATAATATTCTTTTTATTTACATAATCTGATTTGAGTAAACTAATCAGATAATTAAATGCGTTTTTTCCAGCATAAATTATATCCATATATGTACCTCCTAAAATGTAAAGGGCAGAGAGTTATTGCGCCCTCTGCCCCATAACGTTATATTTAAGAAGCAAACATAGCATCAATCTCTGCTGTGGTAATTTCGGTGTAAGTCACAGCCTTCAAGTCATTAACATCAGTTCTAAGGTTGGCAACCTCACCATTGGTCAAATTAGTAACGGCTGTCTGTGCATCTGTACCAGCCTGCTTCGCGTCAGCAATAGCATTAGCGGTAGCACCGCCTTCGGCAAGGGATGCTTCGAGTTTGTCAATGTCACCAGCATTGGTTGCAATACCAGAAAGGTCAACATCACCAATTGCATCGTCGGTATACTTCTTTGCGGCTTCAAGAGCAGCGTCAGCCTTTGCCTGCGCATTGGCGTCGGCATTGTCAGCCTTTTCGAGAGAAGTCTGAACCGCAGTGGACAGTTTTTCCTTAGTCACATTGCCGTTTGCAATCTTCTCAGTTGTAATTGCATTGGCGGCAAGCTCAGTAGCGGTGATAGAACCCGCAACAACAGTCGCACTGATTTCTCTTGTAGCGGAATCAATGGCGAGCTGAATCTGAGTGGCATTTGCCTGTGCCTTATAAATATCAACGAGTGTACCAACATTTACGTAAATAACGTCGTTTGTTGCGTTGGCAAGAACGAGTTTGATGTAAGTGCCGGCAGCCTGACCTTCAGGGTTGACAACAACCTCACCAGACTCAACAACCATATCCTTGGGAATGTCGATTACACCAACCTTGGTTTCGCCCTGATAGATGGTGTAAGACTTAGATGCGCCCTCGGATGTGGCATCGGTAGAAATAGACACAGCCGCAGCAGTACCACCAGCAGACACGGAGCGTCTAACCTCGTTGATAGCATCTACGATATTATCTTTGTCGGTTGTTTCAAGACTTTCGAGCGCACCAATTTCACCCTCAACCTCATCTTTAGCATCCTTAACGGCTTTCTTAACGCTACCTTCAGTATCCTCGTCACCGTTCAACTTTTCAATATCTTCCTTATTTGTCTTTACCTGACCATCGGCAAGCTCCTGCATTTTCGTAGCCGCAGTACCAGCCGCATCATAATTATCGGCAAGACCATCGGCATATGTCTTGGCTTCATCAAGGGTAGAAGTATCACCCTCGCTGATTTCGGTTCTAATATTTTCGACAAGGCGTTCAACACCCGCCGTACCTAAAAATTTCTTTTCAATAGCTTCTGCCATAATCGTTATCTCCTTAATAATAAAATAGTTGTTTTATTTTTGAAAAATCGCATCAACATCTTCTGCGGTCATTTCAACTGTATTGTTAGCCACCACAACGTATTGTGATGTAACTTCATCCCATATTGATATTTCTTTATTAACCTTGTCAACATATAAGGTTTTTGCTGAACCCAATTCAGGTAATTCTGTGCCAATAAAAACTATCTCTTGGGGTGGGGTAGTAATTTGAATCCAACCAGATTCTTGATATGACCAGAACACCGCCGTATCAATTACAAAATAATAAGAACCGGTCACAGGAGCAAGCAAAGATTTTCTTGCCTGCTCTGTTTCCAGTTCGATAATCTGATTATAGAAAACACGTTTGTCGCCATAATCAAGGGCGATTCTGTGTTTGTCTTGAACAAAAATAAGTTGCCCGTTCTTTATCGTAAGCTCGGACAAACGACTTCCCACCGTGGCACAAACTGACAGAATCGGATAGGTGGTTGTATCTGTCACGTGCCTACCTCCTCTAATCTAATTAGAATTCAACAACTGCCAATGCGGAAGTTATCTGTTCGTCGGTGTAAGTTTTTGAAGTATCAATTGCTTCCTGCTTTGCTGTTGCGATAGCAGTAGCACTTGCTGTACCACCAGAACCAACGGCGGTGTCGATATAAGATTTAATGGTAGTGTCTGTAGGAATACCACCGATTCTTTCCTCTAATGCTTCAGATGCGTTCTGTGCTGCCTCGTCAAGAATTTCTTCTTTGGCAGTAGCAATTTTGGTGTCAACCTCAGAGCCACTAATTTTACTGTTGATATTTTCTTCGAGTGTCTGGCGGTAAGTATCTTCCTCTGTCTTGGTATAAGCATCTGTAATGCCATAGCCAGCAAGAGTTGTAGCTTTATCAGCCTTGTCCTCAAATTTCTTGTCGAGACCAAGACCGTCTACGATATCTTGTGCTTCCTCTTTGG
>JAGBBI010000189.1 GCA_017938565.1 Clostridia bacterium | reverse complement strand
TATCCAGCTGAGCTACGGCTGCGTGATTTATTTTTTAGTGGTTTTGGTACACTTTGGGTGCAATTCGTGGTTGTGTGAGTTTGTTGTTATTGTGAAATGTCCGTGTTTAGGGATATGTAGCACTTTAATTTTAGTACAAGTCGGTACTTATTAGGAGCCATGGTGTTTTGTATTTTTAGGCACATATTGAAGAATTGCTATGTTCTAGTTTTGGAACAAAGGTATTTTACCACACAATTTTAAAAAAATCAATTATAAAAATAATAATCATCGAAATAATATAATTATTTGTGTCGATATTATGCAATACGACCTAAATAATTGGGCTGGTCGTTTGTTTGGAAAAGTTGCGTGGAAGGGAAACAAAGAGTGGGTCTATAGATAATATTCTCTTGACAATAAAGCTATTGAAAGTCTATAATGAATTAAATAATAGTAATGGAGGGAAGTGTATGGCAGAGAAGAAAAGCTCTAAAACTCAAACAAGTTCGTCAAACAGAACTACGACTGTATGGTCTTTAAACAAGGTGTCTTTTTATGTGATATGTGCATCGGCCATTTTATACTTAATTGGGGCAGTTCTTGCAATGTTTGACTTGCAATTAAAAATTGTTGCGGCACTTCAGGGTGTGGCATCTGCATTGACAATAAGCATTGTTGCAATTATTGCGTGGAGATTTGTGTCTCACAAGTCAAATGCATATAAGGTTTTATACTTGGTTTGCTTGCTTGTTGTGTTGATTGGGATAATATTGCCTCTTATTATATAGCACAAGAATTTAAATAACTGCGATCTAATTAGTCGCAGTTATTTTGCTGTTTAAATGGTTGACTTTTTGAATTTGTAAATGTATAATGAAGAAAATGATAATGGAGGAAGTTTTGTGGCATTATTAGAGATAAAGAATTATACAAAAGTATATTCAAATGGCAAAGTCGGAGCAAAGAACGTAAATCTTGACATTGAAAGTGGAGATATTTTTGCGTTTATTGGGCATAATGGGGCAGGAAAGACTACTGTTATCAAGAGTATTGTTGGAATACATGATTATACAGATGGAGAAATTTTGGTTGATGGTATTTCAGTAAGCAAAAATTCATTGGATTGTAAAAAAAAGATTGCTTATGTTCCAGATAATCCAGACATATACAAAGCATTAACAGGGATACAATATATTAATCTTGTAGCAGATATTTATCGGGTATCTAAACAAAAAAGAAAAGAATTAACAGAAAAGTATGCCAAATTGCTAGAATTGGATGAAGACCTAAATAATCCAATTGCAAGTTATTCTCATGGAATGAGGCAAAAGCTTGTGTTGATTTCTGCATTTGTACACGAACCTAAAATACTTGTAATGGATGAACCTTTTGTTGGTCTTGATCCCAAAGCGTCTTTTACAGTTAAAAGCATAATGAAGGAATTCGTAGAGAATGGTGGAGCGATTTTCTTTTCAACTCATGTGCTTGAAGTTGCTGAAAAACTTTGCAATAAGGTTGCTATAATTAAAAATGGTGAAATTATTGCAAGCGGAACAATGAGCGATATAAAAAAGGACGAAAGCCTTGAAAAGGTTTTCTTGGATTCTGCCAATGACTAATTTATGGATATTGATAAAAAACAATTTCAACATTATGCTTGGTAATTTCCAGGGAAAGAAGAAGAGAAAGTCTTCTTTGGTAGCAACAATGTTGTTGATATTCTTGTTTACAAGTATATTGATAACCTACTCATATCAAGCATGGATTATGTTTAACCAGTTTGCTCCATTGGGGCTTTCTAAAATGATTATGTTTCACTCGTTTACTGTTGCCACTACTGTTGTTGTTACGATAGGTGTAATGAGAATTTCAATTAATGCTAATACAACTGATGAATGGTTTTTGTTGTCATCACCTATAAGGAAAAGAGATATAATTGCATCAAAGCTTTTAAACAGGTATTTGTTTGATATATTGTTTGTAGCTTTAATGGTTTTGCCGTTTGTTGTTATTTATTTAATCAAAGTTGAGTTTACTGCAATGGTTTTGGCTTTAGGGGTTGCTCTAACATTATTATTGCCACTATTAAGTGTTGGAATTTCTAACATTTTGGGTTATGTAGTATCCATTATGTTTAACAAATTTAGATGTGCAAGTTTATTAAAATCACTAATATCGGTTTTTATTTTTATAATGGTATATGGAATGCTTCTTATAAAAACTTCAAGTTATGGCCTTGTTGAAGTTTCAAATATGGAAGAGTTCTTCGCAGATAGACCAATTTCAAATTTGTTGTTAAAGTTTTTATTGGAGCCGAGTCTTGGGGTCGTTTTGTTGACATTGTTGTTGACGGTAGTGCCTTTTGTTATTGGGGCTATTCTTTATGGAGTTAATTTTGGCAAACAGTCGATTGGTTATCATACAACCAACAAAGTATTAAAATTTGGCAAGGGCAAAGGCGTCTTGGGCTCTATGTTTATAAAAGAACTTAATTCTTATGCCACAACGCCAGCCTTTGTGGCTAACACCATCATCGGACCTATATTAATGGTTGGATTTGCGATCCTGATGGTAACTTCTGGAGAAAACAGTGGGCTTGGATTTTTAATGCTTTTGATACCGGAAGAATTGATTGCTGGGTTATTTGCTATATTACTTAGTCTTTTTGCTTCAATGACAGTAATTTCTGCTTGTACTATTTCGCTTGAAGGGAAAAGTCTTTGGCTGTTGAAAAGCACACCTGTTAATGAAAAGCATTTGTTCTTAGCAAAAGCACTGCTACAAATGGTTGTAACATTACCATTTTTAATTGTTTCGGTTGTTATTGTGGGCGTGTCTTTTGATTTTAACTTGCTTAACTATGCAATGATTATAGTACTTCCAACGCTTGTTTGTATATGTATGTCATTTATGGGGGTTCTTATAAATTTGTGGTTACCACTTCTTGAGTGGGATGATGAAACCAAGGTTGTAAAACAAAGCATAGCTGTTTTAATTGCTATGTTTGGCGGAATGTTTATTTCAATGATTCCTCTGATTTTATATTATGTATTTGAAAGTCTTTCAATCGCAGTTTTGTTTGCAATAAGTGTTATGATTTTAGTAATACTAACGGTCGTTTCAGCAGTATTATTGTTTACAATTGGTGTAAAAAGATTTCAAAATATAGAATAAAACCTTGAGCCGATACTGGCTCAAGGTTCTTTTTACTTAATTTCAATCGTAGTGGTTTCTGGTTTGATTTTAGATTTAGGAATGGTAATATTTAATATGCCATTTTCAAGTTTGGCGTTTATTTCGGAGGCGTCTACTTCACCAATGTAAAAACTACGCTTGCACGAACCCACACAACGCTCACGCCTTAAGTAGTTGTGTTTGTTTTCATCTTTTTCGCTACAATCTTGCTTTGCTGATATTGTCAAATAGCCGTCATCAAAACTTAAAGTTATGTCTTTTTTAGCAAATCCTGGCATGTCTATTTCCAAAATATAACTTTTTGCATTTTCCTTAATGTCGGTATTCATTATATTTTGAATTCCACGAAATTCCTTTCTGCCAAGTGGTAGGTTGAAAAAGTCCTCTAAGAATGGGTCGATAAGTCCAAATCTTGTATTCTTTTCTTTTGTTGCTAATTGTTTTTGATTGTTGCTCTCCAATTTATTTTTCCTCCAATGTTAATTTTTATATTAGTAATATTCGTAAAAGTATAACAAATTATGCAAAATCCATTACAAATTTTAAAAGTTTATGATATAATGTACGTAACAAATATGGAGAGTAAGAGATGTTTAATGAATTAACAGAAGTAGATATTAAAAAAATGGAAGAGGAAATTGACTACCGAAACAATGTTTTAAGACCTCAGTTGTTAGAGAACTTAAAAGACGCAAGAGAGCTTGGTGATTTAAGTGAAAATGCAGAATATCATATAGCAAAGCGTGAAAAGAATAAAAATGAAAGTCGAGTAAGATATCTCCAGAGAATGATAAGGACGGCAAAAATAATTACAACAAACCCGGATAAAGATAAAATTGGTATTTTTGATAAAGTGGGTTTGTACTTTGAAGATGATGACGAAACTGTTGAATACACAATTTCAACAACTCTTAGAAGAAACCCAAGTGAAAATATAATAAGCAAAGAATGTCCTTTAGGTAAAGCGATAATGGACAAAAAGGTTGGGGATAGGGTAGAAGTTTTTGTTTCAAATGAGGTAAAATATTTTGTAGTAATAAAATATATAATAAAAGGCGAAGACGATGATTCTTTGCCGATAACTAAATACTGAAAACTTTTTACAATGCTAACATAATTAAAATTGAATATCAACAAAGGTCAGTCAAGAAATTTGACTGACCTTTGATTATAGTCGTTATGACTTTGTAAACTCGTTATTTGAACATCTTGGACATGGTGGAACTTTGTCATATGCTCCAATGTCTACTTTTTGTCCACAGTTTGTACAACTGTAAGTTCCATAACCTGGCTTTTCGCCGGTTTTAATAATGTTTGCCATAAAATGACCTCCCTTATACATTGAGTTTGATATCGTTTCTCAATGTAAACATAGTTTGTGCGGTTCCTTGGCAGATTATACATGGGTATTAAATTTGAAGATTGTACAAATTGAGGCTTTTAATGTGTTAATTGGGTACAAGTTTAACATTTAAATGAGAAATGTTGCAAAACCTATCTGAATGTTTCAGTTTAGTGTTAAAATGTTTGCAAAAGTTTAATTTTACTGATAAAATTAATATAGGATCTTATACTAATAAGTACACGGCATGAGGAGGTAAACTATGAATAAAAAGAAATTGATTACTTGGATACTTTGCGGGGTGTTAGCGATTGGTGCTACTGGTGGTGCCATTGCCGGATTAATAGTTGCGACTCACAAACACAAGTATAGTGAGGATTGGACATATGATACAACCCATCATTGGCACG
>JAGBBI010000188.1 GCA_017938565.1 Clostridia bacterium | reverse complement strand
TAATGCAGAAAAAAAAATTACTTTGGCAGTAGGAGATTCCTTCGATATGTTTCGTAAGTATCAGAATAATTTTGAAATTGAATACACCGAACAAGAAAAACAAAATAGAGATAACTTTGAAAATCAACTTTTGGAAGCCACAAAGAAATTTGCCGATAAGTATAAAGATCTTTCAAAACGTGCTAGTCTTTCTGACAGAATTTCTGATGGGCTTGATGAAAAGCCTGAGAAATCTGGCGAAACTAGCGAGTCTGGTGATGATGAATAATTAAAAAACATAACAAAATTAATAAAATAAAAACACATATCTAAGTTTAGATATGTGTTTTTATTAAGTTTTCTTTTTGTTCTTTGGTCATTCTTTTTATTTTGTATTCCAATTTTGAAGCTTCTGCCCTGTTGCAACAGCTGAGTACTTTTTCTATTTTTATAGGTTTATGAACTTTTGTATATTTTGCCCCTTTCCCATTTTTTCCCAGGTGCTCATTAAATCGCCTTTCAATATCTGTGGTAATTCCAGTATAAAGTGAATTATCTTCACATCTTAAAATATATACAAAATATTTTTTCATATAGCTACGACAACTTCTTTAGTTCATCAATCATAGACTTATAATAAGCAAAAGCACTTTCAAAGGTCTCTGATTTAAGTATATCGACCCCCGCAATTTTCAAAAGTTCACTTGGGCGAGCTGAACAGCCACCAGATAAAAATTTAATATAATTATCCACAGCGATTTGTCCACCCTTTTCAATATTTTCAACTATTGCAAGAGCTGAAATATAACCTGTTGCATATTTAAACACATAGAAAGGTCTGTAAAAATGAGAAATCCTACTCCACTCAAATTTTGCGTATTCGTGAATTTTTGTGTCATTCCCAAAATACAACTCTAATAATTGTTGGTAATATGTATTCAATTCTTCAAAACTTAATGGATCATCGTTTGATGTTTTAGAATGTGCATAATATTCAAATTCACTAAACATAGTTTGACGAAATACAGTTGCATAAAAATTTTCCAAAAAACTTGAAATTAAAAATTTTCTTGTTTCGCTGTCATTTTCTTTTCTTAATAAATGTTTAAATAGCAAAATTTCGTTAACAGTGGAAGCAATCTCTGCAACAAAGATTTTATAATCACACTTTTCATGGGGTTGAAATTTTTCGCTGTAATAGCTATGCATAGAGTGTCCCATTTCGTGAGCGATCGTACTGATATCATTATAAGTAGGCTTATAATTCAATAACACAAACGGGTTCCCTGTTTCGCACGATACCGAAAACGCCCCCGACCTTTTACCTTCATTATAAAATACATCAATCCACCTGTTCTCATACGCTTTCTTTAATACACCAACATATTCTTCACCTAAAACGCTCAATGCTTCAATCACAACTTCATAAGCCTTTTCATAACTTAAATTAAATTTATTTGCATTTCCAAGTGGAGCGTAAGCATCAAAAATATTAAATACTTCAAGCCCTAGCAATTCTTTTTTTACATTAACAAATTCATAAAATAATGGAATATTCTTATGAACAGACTTTATTAATGCATTGTAAACATCTTCTTCAACTTCTTCGTTAAATAGCCTCATAGAAAAACAATTCTTATGGTTAAAGGTCTTTGCATAGAAATTACTTTTCTTTAAATGGTTAATATAATTAACACTTATTGATTTGTTAAACTTTGAAAATCCCTTCAATAAATTTTCGTGGGCTTGTTTACGAATAATTTGACTGCTATCTCTAACCAACTCTCCGTAGGTGGCTTGATTTAAGACTCTTTCATTACCATGTTCATCTGTTACACATTCAAACTCTATCTCATTATCGGTCAGCATATCATAGCCCGCACTAAAATCTGAAAATGCACCCATTTCAGAAATCAATTTCTCTTGAACTTCATCTAATGTATGCGGTTTGTTTTTAATAATACTTTCAAAAATTCGATTATAGCATTTAAGTTCGGCGTCTTCTTTTAAGTTGCTTAAGAATTCATCCGATAGTTTAGATAGTTCTGGATTAGCAAAACTATTTAAAGCGGAAAACTTAACAAAAAGATTATCGACCATCTCAACAAATCTTAAGTGCTCAGGATTTAGCGAATCTGCCTCATACTTTAAGAATGCATACAAATTAACTCGTGAAAGTTTCAGTTCAACTTCTCGGCTTAATTCGAAATAATTTACAATCTTCTCTTTTGTGTTTAATTTCCCTTTAAATGTCTCGAATTGAGACATATTCTTTCGTATTTCTTCAATTAAATTTAAAAAAGACTTATCGCTGTCTAATACAAGCGACAAGTCCCATTTATATTTGTCTTCAATATCAGCTCTTTTTATATTCATACTAAATCAAATCTCCAATAATTTTGTCTAGGCTGTCTTTAGGATTCAATGCCTCATCAATACTAAAACCATCTTCGGTAGGTTTTTGAAGTTCAGACACAAACACCATTTGATTTTTTAATCGATCCATAACATTTTTATATCGTTCTTCGCTTTCGTTAGACAATGAATAGTCTGGTTTATCTGATAATCTTTTTGTAGTTTTCCCAAGCCATTCATCTTTTGTTACCTGCTTTCCCTTTCTTGACCTTGGCATAGTTTTTTCAATATGACTACTTTTTGTACTTCCGACCTCAATTAATTGTTCTACTAGTTCACTAAGTTCTGTTGAAAAATACTCTGCACCATCTTCGCCTTTTAGACTTGGTGTACTTGCAATAAGTTCTCTAAAATAATTTACCCATTTAAAACCAAATTGACGAACCTTTTCAATCATAATACTCATTTGAATTTCATGATCTTTTTGTAAATCTTTTGCAATTTTTGTTGCCTCATTCATAGCTTTACTCATCATTTTAAACTTTTCAGTTTGGTCGGTATTGCCACGTTTTAACTCATCAATCTCTTTTTTTAATTCAACTATTCTATCCTTTTGTTCACACATCGTTACTTCGGACGAAGAAAGCATCTTCTTCACGTATTCTTCCACCTCTGCTCTTGTGAAAGTTCTTTTAAACTGATTTTTTTCCATATATCCTTTCCTCTCTTTCCTTTCTTTTATTAATAATAGTTCTTGCAAATAGCCAAATAAATATTCCTAATCCGATAACAAACATTACTGCACTCATAATTTTTGAGATTGGAACAGTTCCCAGTCTTAATATATATGTCTCATCGCGGAAGCCTTCTAAAACAAACCTAACCGCACCATAGAAGCATAAATAACTTGCAACAATCACACCATTTTTTCTTTGCTTAATAGTGAATAATGAAATCAACAATACAAAACCTAATAGGTTTAAAATACACTCATAGAAAAATAAAGCGTAATGCCACGTTCCATAAACTTCTACTGCAAGTGGGAACCATTGCAAACTTTCGTTTGTTACCACTCTGCCATATACTTCTTGATTAAAATAATTACCCCATCTGCCTATCGCTTGCGCCAAAATCACAAGAGGTGCCATAATATCCAACATCTGTAAGTAATTCTTTTTCTTAATTAAGCAAAATATAAGTAATCCTAATGCTCCGCCCATAAGTCCGCCAATTATACTCATTCCACCATCACGAAATCTAAAAAAATCAGTAATTGACTGACCCGAATCAAATAAAACCGAAAACAGCCTTGCTCCAATAATTCCCAAAGGAACTAAATACAAAAGTAAATCATAAGGTGTTTCCGACCCCAAGTGAAACTTCTTGCACAAATGTATTAAAATGATAAAATCCAAAACAATAGCAAGCGTTATTATAACGCCATACCAATATATATCAACACCAAAAATGGTAAATGCTACTCTATCTGATAATAAATTCTCCATAAATATATTATATTATCTTATATGATAGATTGTCAATAAAAAGAAAAAACTTGGAGAATTTTCCAAGTTTTTTCGACAATTTAATAGTTATTAAAATCTGCCAGCCAATGGACCTTCATCTTCTTCGTCTTCTTTACTTGAAGAACCACCTATGCTTGGTCCTTTCCCCTCATGTTCTGGCTCTTCATTATCTTCTGCAGAGTTTCCAACTGTTTCATGTTCATCTTCGACATCTGTCACCCTTTCTGTTGCCTCAGGTTCGGTTTCTTGGACCTCCTCGGCTGGTAGAGTTAACTCCTCACCACCTTGTTCAAGTGGAGACTTGAAATCATCTGATGAACCCTTGTTTGGATTTCTATCAGTAGCTGGTCTATCATAATTATGGGTATCTTCTTCGGTTACAATTTCGCCCTCAGCATTTGTTCCAGGCTCTTGTTCTGGGATAATAAATTCATCAGCTGGGTTGTTGATCACTTCGTCTTCTGGAGCTAATGTCTCCTCATCTTTCGTTGTCTCTTTTGTCGGTTCTTCTTGTCCACAAGACTTCGCAATTAGTGCCGTTCCGCTTACTAGCACAGCAAGTCCTACCGCAGCGACACCAGCCTTTATTAATGTTACATCCTGTCTGTTTAATCCACCAAATATTTGTTTATACTCATCACCTAGGCTCTTATCTGGAAATATTCTTTCCTTAAAGTTTGAAGCCCTAACGCCTGGACTTTCAATCGAATCGTTAGGCAATGTTTTCCCGTTAATATCGGCATCAGACAACATTGTAGCGCCAAGGATTGTCGAACTTAACGTATCAAAATTAGTGTTAACATAGTTATACACCTTGTATAGGTTTTTGCCATTTGGCTTATCACTCATTACATTAAC
>JAGBBI010000187.1 GCA_017938565.1 Clostridia bacterium | reverse complement strand
TTTTTTTGAGGGAGCGAAAAGTGCTTGATTTATAAGGGAAAAAGGCCCATAAATTGAGGCTTCATCTCCATTTGCTAAACGGATTTTGAAAACTTCATCTCAAAATGAACCGGTATTATTTCTCTGTCATCTCAAAATTGGTCACTTCACATTTTCTGTATATCCATCTATAAACGATTTTCAGGTGTTTGTTTTTGTGGTTCTCAAACCCCTTGTAACCAAAGGCGAAAACGTCTATAAACAAAGGCTTTATCTCCAAAAATAAAAACGGAATTTATGTCCTCATCTCAAAATGGCTGAGCTAACATCTTCAAAAACGCACCGTCTTAATCTTTCAAAAGACGTTCTAACCAAGCATCATAAACGGCTATCTGCTCTCTACCACGAGCAATACTTCCATTAGACAACTCTCTACCGAGAATGACACAAATAATGCCTCCGCTTCTGTTGCGTTTACCGATTATGTTCATTTTGGAAATAGCCTCATCTCTGTCGATGTAGCTATGTAATACTTTCTCTGTATTGCCGGAAACATTGACTACTAAATATTTTCTTTCATCCATTTTCCAAATTCCTTTCTATGTCTTAAAAAACAAACAAAAAAAGGCTATCCCAACACGACCGTTAAAGTCGTATCAAGATAGCCTTGAATTAACCAATATCAAAACGCCATTTCCTGCGCTGAGCTTAATTACATCGGTGATTCCAAATCTTCCCGAAGGTCAGCAACCGGCGCATACACGCCCATACTCTTAGCTGACTTTCAAGTATGTACTTCACTAAACAGAGAACAAATAATTCTTGATTGCCTGAGTGCTTATGCGATATGATACATCAATCAATATATACCATACGCCACTATTGGTTAATAGCTATGATGCATAGGTGTTCATTCCTATTCCCAGCATCATCATATTCAATTTTTATCATTATACCATAGAAGTAGAGCGTTGTCAATAGCGAATTTAAAAAAATATTATGTTTTCGCATACTTTTTTACGCTTAATAATATCTGTGGTATATTTTCGTAGTAACTCATTTACTACAAACAGTTATGCTTTTAATTTGCGCCCTCTCCGATTCCGATAACTCCACGTTAGCCATAACAGAGTATAGATTTCCTCCGTTTACTACCCTTAGAATAGGCTCATCGGCAGAATTGAAGAAAAGATAGTATTCAAGCAACTGAGCGTTGACATCTCCGAACTTAGCCTGATATTCCAAATTGGCACAGGTCATAAAGCTGGATGACATATCATCTTCACAGAGCTTGTATTCTACTTTCTCATTCTCATAGAAGATAGTCGTATTTTTGAAATTGTGTTCATATGGTGCGGAACTACCGCCATTTTTCTTGATTAGTCTCATTTCATTCTCCTTTATAAGTTTGCCATCGGTATCAATAGTCTTGCGAAAGTATATCATTGTTACAGTTTGACAATCACATTTAGATGTGTTATAATCAATTAAATTGAAGTAACCAAACGGAGGATTACTTATGATTACATTTTATAGGCTCTGGGACAAGCTCAATCGTTCCGGGTTAAAGCAAAAAGATTTAAAAGAGATATTGAGTCCTGCAACTATCAATAAATTGCGTAAAAACGAAATAGTCACCACGGACACGCTCAACAAACTTTGCATTTTTCTGAATTGCAATCCAGAGGATATTTTAGAATTTGAACCTGACCCAGAAGAAAACCAATAATGCTGATAAAGGCTATTGCTTCAAGTAAGCAGTAGTCTTTTTTTAAAGTCATATCGGATTAGTTTCTCTTTGCCTATTGTCTTTGCCTTTGCTCCAAAAGCCATATGACCTACGAACCCGACATAGTTTATCGTGTGGTCACGATTTAAAGCTATGATAGAATCATACGGTCTTTCTGTTGGTTTCACTCCATCTCTGAAAGTAAATCCTTCAGTTTCCGCTTGCTGCATAAACTGTTTGCCGGTTTCCTCATCGGCAAGATAAACATAAACTCTGCCTTTGAGATTTAAAAGATTGCTGATTGCTTTTTCTGACATAAAAAATGCCCTCCAGATAGATAAATTTAACCTATCAAGAGGGCAGTAAAAGAAAATGCACCCATTGTATCAACGGATGCAGCAATAACACATATAAGCACCCATTGAATCAGCCTTTACCACCTTGCACTATTTAAAGTGTAGGTTGGTGTGCGGTCTTAGGGGCTGTCCCTCGCGCACTCTTTATGGT
>JAGBBI010000186.1 GCA_017938565.1 Clostridia bacterium | reverse complement strand
TATCTTTCATAAACTTTCCCTTGTTTGTATTTTAATACAATCAAACTAATATTGCAAGACCTATGAAAAAAATCCAATTAAATCTTTTGTTTTATAATTTTATATGGTACAATATAATATAAACTTACCAACAAAGGGAATAATATGATTACCATTAAAGATTCTATTTCCACAGCCTGTTTTACAGGACACAGACCCAAAAGTATTCCTTGGATTGAGAGCACAAATGATGCACAATACTTGTTGTTAAAAAACAAGTTGAAAGAAAAAATTATTGATGCAATTGACACCGGCATCACCCACTTTATTTCAGGAATGGCAGAAGGTGTCGACTTGCTGGCTGCAGAATTAGTGCTCGACCTTAAATGGGATTACCCATTTATCTCGCTCGAATGCGCAATACCTTTTGTCGGACAACAACAAAGATACTATCAAAATAATTATGAAAGATATCAACGTATCATCGAAAGAGCCGACAAAGTTACAATATTGTCAAACCAATATTTTAAAGGCTGTTTATTTGAGCGAAACAAATACATGATTGATAATTCATCTATTTTAATCGCCGTTTTTAACGGCGTTAAAACGGGAGGCACTTTTCAAACTATTGCTCTTGCTAAAAAGAAAAATCTTGAAATTTGGCTTGTAAACTGCTGACAATATGTTATAATTAACAATAAATATTAAACTTGTCCAAAGGGGAAATTGTTATGTATTTTGATTACGATATTGATGAAAAAATTATAAAACTTGCCGAAGAAACAGAAAATGAACTTGCTCCAATTTTTAAAAAATATGAAGAAAATGCAATGCGTTGGTCAAGCAAGGTTTTAAAGGCTTTCCAAAAGAATTATTTATCGGTTTCAGATTTTGGCGAGGTCACCGGCTACGGCTACTACGATGGTGGACGAGATAAACTTGAAAAAATCTACGCAGAGGTCTTTGGTGCCGAAGACGCTTTGGTTCGCCCACAGATTATGAGTGGAACACATGCCCTTGCGCTTACTTTATTTGGCCTTTTAAAACACGGCGACACAATGATTTCGATAACCGGAGACCCATATGACTCTCTTAAAACCGTTATTGGAATTGAAGGCAACAGCAGAAATTCATTAATGGCAAATGGCATAAAATACGAACAAATTGACCTTATTAATAACGATTTTGATTACGACAAAATTTCTGAACGCCTAATTTCTCAAAACGTCAAATTGGTAGAAATTCAACGCTCTCGTGGTTATTCACAAAGAAAAAGCCTAACTATTGACAAAATTGAAAAAGTTTGCAAAGAAATTCGCAAAGTAAACAGTGATGTCATTATTATGGTCGATAATTGTTATGGCGATTTCGTTGAAGAAAAAGAACCAACCGAAGTTGGTGCAGATATCCTAATTGGCTCACTTATGAAAAACCTAGGCGGTGGCGAAGCGAAAACCGGTGGATATGTTATAGGCAGAAAAGATCTTGTAAATGATGTAGCAGAAAGATTTTCTGCCCCTTGTATTGGAAAAGATATCGGAGCAAACCTAAACCAAAACTTGTCATTCTATAAAGGCTTCTATATGGCACCAAGTATTGTATGCAACAGCCTTAAAACTATGACGTTTGCTAGCAGATGCCTTGAAAAACTCGGATTCGATGTTGACCCACTTTGGGATGAAAATAGAACCGACATCATTCAAACCATAAATCTAAACACGCCAGAAAACCTAGTAGAGTTTTGCAAAGGAATTCAACAAGGTTCACCTATTGATAGTTTCGTTACCCCAGAACCAGCTCCAATGCCAGGCTATCCAGACGACGAAGTTATGGCAGGCGGAAGTTTCATTTCTGGCTCAACCATTGAACTTTCTTGTGATGGTCCAATGGTTGCCCCATTCACCGCATATATGCAAGGTGGATTAACATATGAATATGGAAAACTTGGAATAATGATTGCGATCAACAATGTGGCAAATAAAATAAACAACTAATTATTTATTAAGTTAAGATAGGAGATTGAAAATTCGCCTATCTTTTCTATTAAGCAGTTAAACAAATATATTTGCAAAAGTTATAAAAATGTAATATAATGTAGTCAATAATATTTTTATAGGAGGAAAAAAATGAAAAAAATATTAAAAACGCTAATTGCAGTAGTTTTGGTTATTCCTATGCTTTTCTCGGTTGCTTGTAATAACAATAACAATAATGATTCATCAAACGGCAACTCATCTTCTACAAGCATTGAAGAAACAACCCCTACTCCTGCACCGACACCT
>JAGBBI010000185.1 GCA_017938565.1 Clostridia bacterium | reverse complement strand
TTATAACAAAACAAAAAAGGAAACGCAAATGTTTCCTGATTTGTTTTATTTTACTTTGATATAATAAATCAAAATCTAATTATATTGTTTTTCATTGATTTGAAAAAGTGTTCACAAATTTTATTCTCTACGCAAACTTTCAACTGGGTCAAGTTTTGCAGCCTTGCTTGCAGGGTAGAGTCCTGACAACATACTGATGATAATTGAAACACCCATTGCAATTACAAAATACCACCATCTGAATGAAATTGGCGCTAAACCAATTAAATTTGACAACAACAGCCAAATTATTAGTGCCTCAAGTAAGCTAAACAAAATTCCAAATATACCACTTAACACTCCTATCAGTAAGCTTTCCGATGTAAAAATACGCTTAATGTCCTTTCTTCTCGCACCAATAGACTTCAAAACACCAATTTCTTTAGTTCTTTCGGTTACACTCATATAAAGCACAACCAAAATCATCATTGCTGAAACAATAAGTGAAATTCCGGAAATAACTATAAGAGATGTCCCTATAATGCTTGACATACTTGTGAACATTCCTGCAAGTTGGTCCTCAACTGAACCAGAATATTCAGGATGATTCTCTGCTAAATAGGCATTAATTTTGTCTGTTGTTTCTTCAGAATCGGTTTTGATAAACAAAGCATTTGGGTCAAGAGCCTTTCCGCTGTTTTCTGTCTTGAAAAGTGTTTGGAAGTAGTCGTAATCAATATACATTACAAGAAAATTTGCCATAACTGAGGTGTCAACGATTCCGGTTATTTCTTGATCGTGGAATGTGATTTGAGATTTTCCGTTCTCACCAACATATTCAAAGGCAACATCTACAGTTTTATTGCTTCCGTCTTCATTGAAAATGCTGTTGTCTTCAAACAGTTTTTTAATTCCACTCGAAAACATAATTCCACCTTCGCTTGTTGACATTTCTCCCTCAACTATATTTTGCTCTGTGTAATATGGTGGGGTTGTGTACATATAAACAACATTCGTGTAGTTAAATTCGCTGTAAGCCTCTCCATTTTCTTTCTTTTGTTCTTCATTCAATTTATTTTGGTCAAGCAAATCTGGGTCGAAATAAGAAAAATGGAGATTGTCAGGGTTGTAAATAACTTTTGCATAAGAGAACATTGTCATCATCTGCACACCATAAGAAAACTTTAAAGTTTCATGGTCATCTTCATTAAGAGCAAGTTCTTTTTTGAGTTCTTTCTCAAGGTCTGCAATTTCTGTTGGACTGAAAGACTTGTAAGACATCATTGATGCCATATCGTTTGCTGTGCCTTTCTTTGTGATTGTAACAATCGTAGGGTCTGAGTAAGACTTCATTGTTTTGTTGATATAGTCTGTAATTCCAGAACTGAAGCACATCATTAAAATCAAACTGCCAATGCCAATTGCAACACCAAATGCCATAAGGAAGTTTTTTATGCGACTTGCCCACATATTGTGAAGCGACAGGCGAATGGCAGACCACAAGGAAAGATTTTGATTTTCTTTTGAGTTTTTCTTTTTTCTTTTTTCAGATTTTGATTTAATTTCTTTGTTTTGGTCTAAAACAAGTTTGTTTAGGTCAACGACTTCATCAGAAGGAACTTCCTGTGAAATTGATTTTCCATCAGTTTGTAAATCTTCGTGTTTTTTATAATTTTCATTAAGTTTGTCGCTAACAATTCTTCCATCAGAAATTTCCACAACTCTAGATGAGATTTTTGCAACTTTTTCGGAGTGGGTTACCATAATCACAAGTTTACCACTGTCTGCAATTTGTTTTAAAATTTGTAAAATCTGCATAGAGGTTGTGCTGTCCAATGCTCCCGTAGGTTCGTCAGCAATGATAATTTCTGGGTCATTGATAAGTGCTCTTGCGATTGCCACCCT
>JAGBBI010000184.1 GCA_017938565.1 Clostridia bacterium | reverse complement strand
GATGAAGAAAAATTTGGTTTTTCATATGAAACCCTTGATGCTTGGATTAGAGAGGGTGTTAAACCATCATCTGAAATCTTTAATAAGATTATGGATATGCACAATAAGAATTTATTTAAAACACGTATGGTGCAAATTCCATCATACGAGCCTAACTTGCCAATATTCTAATGATTATAGTATATAATAGAGGAAAAGAAGACCATAGCGCCCACCCCAATAATTATCCAATTTATCGGGGTGGTAGCGTATTAGGTAATCCATATACCGATAAACCGCTTAAAGGAACATTGGCAGTTTTTAAGGCAAAAAATAGAGAGGACGCCATAGAAAAATATGACACATATTTTGATACACAGTATGGTAGGAATACAGAATTTACTGCTGTTATTGATGAAATATATGAGAAATATAAAAATGGCGAAACTATTTATCTTGAATGCTATTGTGGTGTTGGTGATGGTATAAAGAAAAACTGTCACGGAGAAGTAATTGCCGAAAAATTACAGAAAAGATTGTTGAAGGAAAAAATAAGAGAAGCAAAAGAAAATAAAAAATGATAAATAGAGGGAAATGGTCTAAGTACTATGACCTTCCTGAAATACAAGAAATAAGGGAAAAAATCATAGAAACTTATACCAATAAACTCATTTTTTTAGAAGGGCCACACGAATATTACCTTGATGGGATACAATATATGTGTGTTTCCGATGTAACACATAAATACAAGCCCATAACGGGCGAACAAATGGCCGAAAATTGCGTTAAAAAGTGGCAGAGAGACCAAGACCCTTCTTATAAGTATTACGGCCTTACAAAAGAAGAAATTCTTGCTCTATGGGCTGTTAAATCAGGACACGCTTGTGAGTTCGGTACGGAAGTACACGCATTTGGGGAAAGTATGTTCTATTATATGATAGGAGAGCCTGAAAAAATTCTCCCAGAGTGCGCTGATAAATTTAGAGACGGCATACCGCATCCAACAAGTTTACACGAAGAGGCTGTTGTTAAATTTTGGGAAGATATTCCTGAAACGTTTGTACCTGTTCTTGCAGAAACTAAGGTTTTTAATAGAAACGGTACTCCTTATGCAGGAACTTTTGATATATTATTTTATTATGTGAATGAAGAAAATCCATCTAAAAGTGGTTTAGTCATATTTGACTATAAAACGAATGAAGACCTTTATAAAAATTTTAGAGGGCAAAAACTTTTGTGGCCATTTAGTGATATGTTGGATATGAATTATTCATATTATACTTTACAATTAGGATGTTATCAGGTACCTTTAGAAAACTTAGGTTATAAGGTTGTTGGAAGAAGGCTTATATGGCTTAAGCCTGATGGGACATATGATAGTGTAAAAGTAAATGGGGTTTCTGACCGAATTAGAGAAGCCTTAGATATACCTGATGCAAAGAAAATAATTGAAGAAAATATATTATAGTATGAAAAAGGACCAAAGATATGTAATTATTAAGCCGATTCCAATTGGTAGAGATAAGTCCATTCCTGTAAATACAGACATATTTAGAACACACGGATTCTATTATATGAATGGGACATTATTAACATCCGATTACCAAAAAGACTTTGATGCGCTTATTGAAAAAGATGAGAAGACAGGGTGGGAATATATCGCCCCGGTTAATTCAAGAACAATGTTTAGAAACGATAAAGAAGACCTTTAAAAGTCCTCTTTTTTGTTATCCTTTATAACCTAATACGTTTTTAACTGATAGGAAGCATCTTCCGCTTGTAGTTCTTAACACTTCAAGTCCTGCGTGTTTATTTGCCCATCTTTCGGTATAGAAATCATAATAACATTTGTTATCGTCTCCGAGCCAAGCCCACATTAAACTTGGTAAACCTATTACCAATAAATAAAGAGGTCCCCATATTTTACTGTCGACGGTATGCCCTTCTTGTTCGTGCATAACAACAGCAGTCTTTTTAGCATTATAGGTACTAAGAAACGCAAAATTTCCTAATGAAATGCCTCCCATCATATATTTTGATGAAAAAGCAAAACATAATTTCTTGTAAGAAATAAGTTCAACGTCGCCCATAATAGCAAAATATGCAAGAAAAATTAAGCCTAATAAACTTTGTGGCAATTGCCATATAAAAGATAAGATAAACAAAAAGATATTC
>JAGBBI010000183.1 GCA_017938565.1 Clostridia bacterium | reverse complement strand
GGAAAGACTATATATACAATTCCTGAAACCGTATATTGTCTGAAGGACAAGTATGAGGGTGGGAACATTCATTGCTATAATTATAAAGATGCTTTAATCGCTGGTAGAAAGCGTAAAGCGGATTATATACGAGAGGTAGTTTCCAAGGAAGAAAAGGAAGGTTTTATTCCCGAATACATTTTATTAGCAATGAGCAAATGGGCAAATTTATGCGAATTAGGATTAGTGAAAATATGGGAACCAGACGAGAAAATTTTAGCAGAGGAAGGAATAATTTAATAAGCAATGTTAGATAAAGAAAAAACAAAATTTTTCACGATATATAGTCAGCGATTAGCCGGTTATTTGATGCAACGTGGATTCCCTCTAATAAAGTTAGTTGAGAATAAAAATAACAAAAATTCATTTTTGTTTAAAAATTCCACCCAATTACAAGATGCAATAGACGAATGGCAAATATGTAAATTAGAAAGGCAGAAATTGTATTGAATGAATTAAAAGGATATGACTATATAGTAGATACCTCCGGCGAAACAAAAGCAGTACAACGCTCAACCGGTGAAGTCACGGAAACAGTATGGATGTGTGTCCCTATTGGCTCACGGATATATACACCGGAGAGCCTTACTACTCGTAATGATTACTTGAAGCAGAAGGAAAACAATGACCTACGCAGAGCATCCAACAAAGATTTAGGGAAATTCTTCTTTATTTCCCACGATGAGGATTTTAAGGATTTGCTACCGCAGACGGTTACAAGATTGATTTTTCTCAATACCTTTATCAACTACGAAAATAACAAGTTAATGCTTACGGAGCGTACACCGATGCAGCGGAAAGACTTGTCAAAAGTTCTCGGAGTATCAAAGGCGGTTATAACTGAATTTTGGAAGGAAGTTTCTCCTAAATACATACAAGAGGAAGATGACGGACTGATATTCACTAATACAGACATCTTCATTAGGCGAAGATTAAACCAGCGTGGAAAATATCATCCATATCAAAAATTCTATATCAATGGAATAAGGACACTATACCGTGCTACCGATGTTACCAATCATAAACATTTAGGTTATGTTTTCAAGATGTTACCATTCATCAATCTTGAATTTAATGTTCTCTGCAATAATCCGATGGAAAAGGACTTATCAAAAATTGAATTTCTATCATTAGCGGAATTTTGCACCGCTATTGATTACGATATATCTCAACTTAATCGACTATTGAACATATACAAAACCATCAAGTTTAATGTCAACGGAGAGCAGGAAAAATTCTGTGCTTTTACTTATGATGGCATTGACCGTAAATCTGCAAGAATATTTGTAAATCCTCATATCCTCTACAATGGCACAGACTATAACCGAGTTAAAGTGTTAGGAGCGTTTTGTAAAGACTGATTCTCTCGACATTTCGTAAACGCTTGAAAATCGGTGAAATTTAGTATTTTACAAGAATTAACCCCCTATAATAGAGGGTTTAGCAAGGTAAAAAGCACTTTTTGAGCCCCAAAACGGCTCGACATTTCGTAAACACGCAAAAATGCTGAAAAGTCTTGATATTACTGGGTTTTCGGGCATTTTTCAATTCACGAGTTCTCTATTCTATTTATCTTATTTATTGTAAAATTAGATTACTGAATCGTATGAAATCCCATAAACCTATTTTCTCAATGGATAGTAATTCAAGAAGTTGAAACCAGAGAGGAAATAGGCTTATGGTACAAGTTCTTATTCAATCTAATAATAAAGATAGTACATAAGAATCTTATTGAATAAGGAATTGTATATACTCTATTTAATACTATACTTGATTGTAATACATCGAATTAAGACTCTTATATATCAAGTATAGTATTCCGTAACCCCATATTCCGCTGATGGCTACATATTGGTTTACGGTATCAATTATTATTTTTTCAAAAAAATCACTTGAAACATTGAGAATATGATAACTTAAAAATTATGCTGGTGGTTTTCGGATAATTATGTAAACCACCAATAATAGGGAGTTTACATAACACTAAACGAATGACGATATTAAGAATAAACCTTGAAACATTGAGACTTTACACCTTGAAATTCATATTTTTTCGGTGTCGAAGAAATTTTTGGTTAAGAGTGAAAGAAAAGACTAAAAAACGAAAGGAAACACAATGAACTGCAAACACTGCAATAGCACTAATTATTACGCAAAACCAAGTGGCAGGAAAATAGGACTCTATTGTGCTAACTGCAACACTTGGATTTCTTGGATAACTTATTCCGATATATGCAAACTTTATGAAAATAAGGACAATAAACCGATAGACGATAATGCAGCATTCAAAAGAATTTCAAAATCAAAGAAAAGAGTAACTACGATGCAATGCTCTAAATGTGGTTGCCCTCTTTATGATTCAAGTAAACCCAAAGTCCAATATAGATTTAATTTGGTTAATGCCAAGTTCTGCCCGAAATGTGGTAGACAATTCATTCTTTAACCAGAGGAAAGGAAAATGCAAATGAAGATAGAACCCGGACATTACATACAAAAGATTAGTGAGCCTGATGAAGAAATGAAATCACTATCGCTGGAGGAACAGAAAGTCAGAATTGCAAATAAGGTTAAAAACTACCTTGTTCTATCGGTGGATAACCAACAGATAGATGTTCTGTTTATGAATGGTACACCTCCGCTTGATGGTCAAGTATTCTCTTATGATGAGATTGCAGCACTGTATGAGATTACTGAAATCCCGCTCAAAAATGTAAAACTAACAACTATACATAGATACTGCAAAATCAACAGCGTAGAAGGTATGTATGTGGTAGGACTTAAACACGAATGGAACGGAAAAGAGTTCACAAGACCTATAAAACACTCCTACTGGAATGGTTCTGAATGGGCTGATAGTTCGGAATTCTGGGAGTCGATGGAGGATAATTGATGGCTGCCAATAATATGTCTCAACTTAATGCAATGTTAATGAAAGAATTGAGAAAGGCAATGAATGTTGCTTCGGAGAAGATGTTGGCAGATATGTATGGTGAAACTGGAAAGTTTTACACGAAAGGAAAACCTAAATCATATGAACGAACCGGTGCTTTGGGCGATACACCAAGAACGACGGCATTAACGTCGGCTGGCAATTCGGTTTCATTTGAAGCATATTTGGACTTGAATCACCAGTACACAACTGGCTCATATCCAAATATGGAACAGGTTTTAAAACTCGCTAATAGCGGAATACCTTTTACATCTAAAAATGGCTATCCGGCAAGACCTACCCTTGGTAGAAAGGGTTTCTGGGAAGCATCAGAAAAGAAAATGGAGAGGACATTAAATCAAACGATGGGAAAATTCTTCAAGAAGATTTGAAAGGAGTTTTTAAATGATAAATGTAGCAAAGATTAAATACAATGAGCCTATATATTATGCTCCCTCTTACGGCAATTCGATGAAAGTCTCAATCATTAAGTTAATCGCTGATGATGTGGCACTGGTTAAACCATCATTGAGAAAGAAGAAAGATTTAAAGCCATTCCCTATACCGATTATACATATCTATAATAAGCCGGAAGATGCCAACAGAGGGCGTAGAGAATGGGAGAACTATATGAGGAAAAGAAAGCGAGGTCAGAAAAAATGATAAGTAGAAGAAATATAATTGAAGAATTAGCGGAAAGAATGTACGGCGACACTCGCCCTGATGCTATTCAGAAGTGTACGCAATTCTGTGATACACTTGTCGATATTGTAGCTGAAACATTAGATTATGGAGAAAACATTCAGTGGAAAGGCTTCTTAACTATGGAATTAGTTGAGCGAAGTGAGCGACACGGCAAGAATCCGAAAACTAATGAAGTGGTTACATTCCCACCGGTCACTTCAATTAGATGCAGGATGTGCAAATCTATCAAGGATAGAGTGAATAACAGATGAAACCTACCACTCGATACTGGAAAGAAAAAGATGCGGAACTTCTACGGAGTTTTAAGACGAAAGCAAGGAAACAGGCTTGGGGATTAAAGAAAGATGGCTACATCGTGGAGTTCTATGACAGATACAAAAAAAGAGGATGGAAAAGATTAGAGTATTCTGAAATATACAACTATGAAATAATCCGTGTATTTGAGTTTGACGGGAAAGAATGGAATGTAATCATTGATGATATATCCTATAAGCCGTTTACTCGTTTCTATACACTGGTTCAAACTTATAAGAGAGAATACGGCAAGAAACGATTACACGATTATACCGGCGAAATTCTTAAAAACTTAAAATAATGTGTTGTCAGCCTGAAAGGCTGGCTTTTTTCATTTATAGAGGAAAATTTGATAATAAAACTACAATTTTATTGAATGAGAGAGAAAGTAAATTCCTTTGATTTTTTTATGTTTCAGTCAGCCGTTGTGCTGGCTTTTTTATTTTATAACACGAAAGGGTGATAATATATGAACGATTGGAAAGTCAAAGTCACAGCAGAACTTGATACCGCAGAGTTAGAGCAACAAGTAAATCAAAAGATAAATGAACTCAATGGCAAAAAGGTCAAGTTTGGTGTTGACGGCGGCAATGCTCAAAAGGAAGTTGAAAAGGTAGACAATAGTATTAAAAGTGCTACGAAATCAACAAAAACATTTGGAGATACATTAAAGACCTCCGCAAAACTTGGGGCGGCATATTCTATTACTTCACAGGCTTTTCAAGCCATAAGGGAAGCGGCAAGTGCTGCGAAAGAAGCCGTACAAGAATTTGATGCTGCTGTAATGGATTTGCGAATGGCTACCGGTGGTACATATACAGATGTCAGTAATCTTGTAAAGGAATATAATGAACTTGGTCAAGCAATCGGAGCAACTACGAAAGAAATATCCAGCGGTGCAGATTCTTGGTTGAGACAGGGACACTCCATCTCTGATACCAACATATTGATTAAGGATTCAATGATTCTGTCAAAGGTGGCTGAACTTGAATCAGCAGAAGCAACGCAGTATTTGACATCAGCGATGAAAGGCTACAAGGTCGAAGTTGAAGATGTAATTGGAATTGTGGATAAACTGACCGCTGTTGACCTTGTTTCTGCTACGGAAGCCGGTGGACTTGCGGAGGCTATGTCAAGAACAGCAGCAAGTGCTGACATTGCCGGTGTCTCAATGGATAAATTGCTGGGTTACCTTGCCGCCACCGGTGAAGTAACGCAAAAATCAATGACATCTATCGGTGAAAGTTATAAGACTATCTTCACACGAATGGGCGATATTAAGTCCGGTAAACTCCAATTCATTGACGAGGATGGAACAGCCGAATCACTTTCTGATGTGGAAACTGTCCTTAACAATCTTGGAATCAAGTTGAGAGATTCCAACAATGAGTTCCGTAATTTTGGCGATGTGTTAGATGAGGTCGGCGCAGCGTGGGATGATTATAGTACGGTACAGAAAGCCGCAATCTCAAAAGCGTTTGCCGGAACACGTCAGTCCGAAAACTTTAAAGTTTTGATGGAGAACTACGGAAAAGCCACCGAGTATATGGAAGTCTCAATGAATAGTGCCGGTACAGCGGAGCAGAAATTTGAAGCCTATTTGGATTCGCTGGAGGCGAAAACAAAGTCATTACAAGCCTCGTTTGAGTCATTGGCTATCAATACCTTCTCCACAGAAATGTTTGGTGGAATTATTGATGCTACATCATCTGTTGTAACATTTTTGGATAAAACCAATCTGTTAAAGGGTACACTTGTAGGACTTACCGCAGCAGGAGCGATTAAAGCCTTTACAATGCTTACTACTGGCATTACCAACGCATCTATCAGATTGAACGAATTTAACTCTGCACTAAAATTAGTTAAGGCTGGAAATATCGGAGAAGATAAAGTGCAAATGCTGGCGAAGATGACCGCCAATCTGTCACAGAGCCAGTTAAAAGCCGTTCTTTCTTCAAAAGCACTATCCGGTGAGCAAAGAATAGCCATTCTTACAGCACAGGGATTGACGAAATCCGAAGCGGAAGCCGCCTTGGCTTCAATGGGGCTTGCTACTGCTGAAGGTGCAGCGACAACATCAACATTTACACTTACTGGGGCATTAAAGGGATTATGGGCTACCTTAATGTCTAATCCTCTTATTTTGATTGCTACGGCAGTTGCAGCCGTTGTTACGATATTCAGCAGTATGGCACAAGCAGCGGAAGAAGCACAGCAATTAGCGATTGATTCCGGTAAAGCAGCCGCTGAATCTGCCAATGACCTATATGCTGCCCTCACAAAGTATATGGAGTTAAAGGAAGCCATTGATAACGGAACTGGTTCTTCCGAAGAATTTGCAGCAGCACAGCAAGATGTGCTTGATGCTCTTGGAATGGCAGGAGAAGGAATTGATACCTTAATCGAAAAATATGGTACACTTCACGAAGCGATTGTTCAGACTTCAAAAGAGAAACTTGATACTGATATTTCTGTCGCACTCGCTGGTGTTGAGTCAGCATCGAAAAAAGCGGGAAAAGACCTTGAAAGTTGGTTAGGTACAAGCATTTCTACCGGTGATGTTGATATTTTCAAATCTCTTGCAGAGGCAGGATATATTTCAAGTGGTTCTTATGGTTCAAAGGGCGGTCAATTCTTTGTACCAAATTCAGATATGTCAGATGTTTGGTCTGATTTATCGCTTCAAGATGCATTAGAAAATTACCAATTCCTTGAAGATGTAATGAATCATATCAGAAATGAATTTGGTACTGACAATGATACATTTAAGAAAGTAGCAGAGGCATATAACAAATATGCAAGTGCATTAGACCCTGTTATTGAACAAATTGATAGTGCCAATGAATTAGTTGCCAAAAGGTTAATGATTGATGCAGATAAAGAAGTCAATAATTATGATGATTTTGTCACATTAAGAAATGACCTTATCACTAAACTTTCCGAAAATAAAGATTTTAAGGAAGGTGGAGAATCCGCAGCAAGCATTATAGATGCTTTGCTTGGAAGCGATTCTGACTATTCAGAATACTATGATAGATTTACTGAACTTGAAGAATTAGCAGCAAAAGAAAAGAAGATTAGAGAAAAATTCAATAGTTCAAAATGGATTCAAGATGCAAGTTGGAATATCGCTGAAGGTAGATTAAATGATTTTAATGATTGGTTTGAAGATTTATCCGATGAAGATAAAACAGCCGTGTATGACATTGTTTGCAATACCGATACCGCTGAATGGAATCTTCAAGATTGGCAGAATGCTCTTGCAGAATCAAAAGAATATACGGCGCAAAGTTTAACTCAAATTGAGGATAAATATAAATCTGCCACAGAAAGCACAAAAGTCCTTGCCGATGGTATATCATCCGTTCAAGATGTTCTTTCTTCTCAATCTACCGGTGAATCCATATCAATAGATGATTTTAATTCTGACGAACTAAAAGATTATACATCTGCATTAGAATACCACAATGGTGTTTTACAACTCAATGCAGAAAAGGTCAGAGAGATTGTAGAAGCAAAGTCGGATGAGCAAATAGAAATCAACAACACTAATAAGGTGATGGCACAATCTAAATACTTGGAAAATGCCGCACAAATTGAGAAATATAGAAAAGAATTAAAAGATTCGACAAGTTTAACGGATGAGCAGAAAGAAAGCATTCAGGGCAAAATTGATGTTTTACTTGAAGAAAACGCTGCAATCAAATTAACTTGTGATTCTTACGATATTATGACTTCTTCTCTTGAAGAAGCAACAAACGCCTATAACAACTGGCTGAACGCTCAAAATGCTTCTCAAAGTGGAGATATGTTTGATGACACCCTTGATGCTATCACACGCATTAACGAGACATTAAATGATACCGATTCAGAATATTTTGGTAGAGTTGGACGAACAGATTATCAGGCGGCACTTGAACTTATTATTCCAGACACGATTGGTGCGGAAGATACTGAAAAAGTAAATTCCTATTTGAAAAGTGTATATGATTTATTTACCTATGATGATGAGGGTAATTATTCTGGATTAAATATTGCAAACTTCTGCCAAAAAGCCGTCGATGCTGGACTTATGGTTCTTGATGAATCTGGCGAAAATTATCAAATCGCTGGTTCAAAGACTATGGAAGATTTTGCCGAAGGACTTAATCTTTCACTTCCGCTTGTTCAGGCTATGTTTGGCGAAATGGAAGAATTCGGTGGAGAGTTCTCTTGGGCTGACGAGGCTAATAAGACAATCGGTGACTTGGCTGTTTCTGCTAATGTTGCCGCAGAGAATTTAAGAGGACTTCATTCCGATATGAAAATCACTCTTGATGTGAGTGATTTGACTACCGCAAAAGAAAAGTCTGATGCTCTTGATTCTACTATCAAGCAAATGCAAGACCTTAAAACAAAGGTCGGCGTTGATTCGGAAGAAGTAGAGTATGCAAATTCCATTATCTCCTACTGTATTACACAAAAACAGCAATTATCCGAACCGGCAATTCTTGATGTTGATGTATCAAAGGTTAGTGAGACTACTGGTGAAGCAGTATTACTTATTCAGGACTTTCAAAAGGCTTGCAATGACCTCGAACTGAAAAAGGCTCTTGGATTAGACACAACTGATGCACAGGCAAAAGTTGATGAATTATATTCACAGATTACATCAAGTGATAATGATGCTTTGCTGGCGTTAAAGTTAGACACAACATCTGTGGAAACCGTTAAGTCCTCAATCGCTGGTTTAACTATTGATGACATTAAGACAAAATTGCAGATTGATGATACTGCTCTTTTGAGTTATCAACCAGAGGATAAGCAAGCAACAGTCACATATGATATTGACACAACAAAGGTCGATAACTATAACCCGAAAAATCTTTCTCGTACTGTTACCTATTATGTTAGTACAGTAGGCAGTGTTAAAGCAAATGGTACTGCTAATCTTACTGGTACTGCGAAAGCAGGTGGAGATTGGGGTACTGCACAAGGCGGTCAAACATTAACTGGCGAACTCGGTAGAGAAATCGTTGTTGACCCTCATACTGGTAGATGGTACACGGTTGGTGACACTGGTGCTGAATTTGTAAATATTCCAAAAGGTGCAATCGTATTCAACCATAAGCAGACAGAATCTCTGCTTAAAAACGGATATGTTGCAGGTCGTGCTTCTGCCCTTGTTGGCGGTACTGCTATGGTTACTGGCGGTATTGGAGTTGGTAATGCAAATAGTAGTACAACGTCTGGTGGAAATTCAACGGACAACTATGGTAAGAGTTCATCAAGCAATAAATCCTCCAGCAGTTCAAACAAGTCAACCAATAATGCAGAGGATGAATTAAAGGCTTTTGACTGGATTGAGATTGCTATTGAGCGTATTGAGCAAGTAATTGATAGATTGAAAGCGACAGCAACAAGCACATATAAAGCACTTAAAACAAAACTTGGTGCTACTGCTGATGAAATATCCGTTGTAAATCAAGAACTTGCTTTACAGCAGCAAGCCTATAATCGTTATATGCAGGAGGCTAATTCTGTTGGCTTATCTTCTGATTTGGCGGAAAAAGTACGTGCCGGAAGTATTCAAATTTCAGAATATGACGAAGATACACAAAAACTCATTAAATCATATTCTGATTGGTATGAAAAAGCCATTGAATGCTCCGATGCCATAGATGAGTTGCATCAAAATTTAGCGGAACTTTATGAGGACAATTTTGATAATATTCAAGATGATTTTAATAGTCGATTAGGTCTTATAGAACATTCAGCGAATCAATATGATACCGGAATTGAACTGTTAGAAACCAAGGGATATTTGGAAAGTTTAGATTATTACATTGCGTTGCAAGATGTGGAAAAACAAAGAATCGCAATGCTTAACAAAGAATTGGCTGGTTTAACACAGGCTTTTTCTGATGCTATGAACTCCGGCGAAATTGAAAAATATTCTGAATCGTGGTTTGAGATGCAAGATAGCATAAATGGTGTTAAGGAAGAAATCGCAGAAGCCAATGTTGAGTTAGCCGAATATGCCAAAACTATGAGAGAAATCGAATGGGGCTATTTCGACTATACACAAGAGCGTATTTCTCAACTTACACAAGAGGCTGATTTCTTAATCGACCTTATGAGTAATAGTGATTTGCATACAGATAGGGGTCAACTTACAGATGAAGGTATGGCTACTATGGGCTTGCACGGACAAAACTACAATGTCTATATGGCACAAGCCTCTATGTATGCGGAGGAACTGGCAGAAATCAACGCTCAACTTGCCAATGACCCATATAACACAGAGTTAATTGAGCGTAGAGAAGAACTTCTTGCCTTGCAACAAGAATCTATTATTGCCGCAGAAGATGAAAAACAAGCCATTGTGTCTTTGGTTGAAGAAGGCATTGCGCTTGAACTTGAATCTTTGCAGGAATTGATTGATGCTTATAATGATAGTCTTGATTCCGCAAAAAATCTCTACGAATACGAAAAGAAGATTTCCCAGCAAACACAGAATATAGGAAATTTAAAGAAACAATTATCAGCATACGAAAATGACCTTTCCCAAGAGACAAGGGCAAAGGTTCAGAAGTTGACGGTTGAACTTGCGGAAGCCAATGAAGAATTGGAGCAAACAGAATATGATAAGATGGTCAGCGATACAAGAGAAATTCTTGACTCACTCTATCTCGAATATGAAGCAATTTTGAATAGTCGCCTTGACTCTGTTGATGGGCTTATCGGAGATATGATTACCGCCGTGAATGACAATTCCGGTCTTATCAATGAGACTTTAATAACCACTGCAAATGATGTTGGATATACTATGACCACAAATATGCAGAGTATTTGGAATGGCGCAACTGGTGCATTGGATGGAACAATTTCAAAGTATGGTGATGATTTCAGTACGAAATTTACAGCCGTACAATCTGTATTGAATTCTATCCAAGCGAACACTGCGGCTATGGTGGCAGCCAGTGATGAAGAAGCACAGGAAACGGTTGATAACACAAATCCTGAAACAACTCCTTCAGCACCGACTACTCCACCCTCTACCACACCTTCGACACAACCCACTACACCGACAACACCAGAAAAAACGATAACCATTGGTGGAAAAATCAATGCAAAGGGTGCAAAGATTTACGATTACGCTGGTGATAACACTCCGGAGAATCAATATTTCCGCAACGACCCAATATATACTGTTCTTGACGAAAAGAGCGGTTACTTAAAGGTTCGTCACCACAAGTTGTCAAGCGGCGTAACTGGTTGGTTCAAGAAGTCTGATGTTAAAGCATATAAAACTGGTGGTCTTGTTGACTACACTGGTTTGGCAAAGGTTGACGGTACTCCCGGCAAACCTGAACTTATGCTTAATGCCGAAGATACGAAAAACTTCTTGGAATTGAGAGATGTATTGCGTGAAATGGCTCTGCAAGAATTGTCAATCGGTAGTAAGACGGCAAATGCTGATTATGGTATTGATGCATCTCCACGATTAACCGGTATAACTGATATATCTGGTAAGTTAGCACAACTGAAAAATAACACTGTATCTCAATCCCATAGTGTTACTTTTGGAGATACCAATATTAACATTGACCACGTTGATGACTACAATGATTTTGTCACTAAACTTCAACACGATGGAAAGTTTGAGGATATGATTTTGGCAATGACCGCTGATAGAATGCTGGGCGGTAGTTCTCTTGGCAAATATAAAAACAAGTGGAAATAATGAAATAGTAAATAAGGCGGTGAGGGTGATTATTCTCCCGCCTATACTATTGAACGGAGGAATAAATGAATATTGAAAGAAAAACGACCATCTATCAGAAAAGGATAGATGAACTCGAAAGCGAAGTTAAACGATTGAAGCGTGAAAATCTTTATTTGAAACAACTCGCTACTGATGCTGAAAAGGTCAAGGAAGTGCAAGAAGTTATATCTAAACATCAGGCAGCACTTGATGAGTTGTCGGAGTTGAAGAAGAAATATAAAGGTATTTTGCGTGAAATGCAGGATTTAAAGAAATCCTATAAATCCGAAATGGATAAATTGTTACAGAGAATCAGAAATCAAAGATAATACTACATAAGGGCTACTCAAATGATGGGTAGCCCTTTTTACATATATGGAGACTAATTTAATGAAAAAAATAGACGAACAGGAATATAATAAAATTTTCGCCGCTTTGAAATTGATTGAAAACCTATTCAAACAAGGCAGAATTAAAGAACATATTTTTAGGAATATATTGAACGATTACAAGGAGTACGTTGACATTGCAGCGTTTAAATGTTATACTTAAACATACTATTAACAAAAGCAGGAAAAGAAGGAGGGGTATAAATGTATCAATACGGAAATCAAGAGCGTAAAAAGAGAAAAGTTGCAATATATGCACGTGTGTCAACTGAACACGAAGCACAATTATCAGCACTTGAAAACCAAAAAGATTGGTATAAGCCTTTTCTTGAACAACACCCTGAATGGGAAGTTGTAAAAATGTATGTAGATGAGGGTATCACCGGCACTTCTGCACAAAAAAGACCGCAATTTATGAGAATGATTGAAGATGCGGAATTTGGTGAGTTTGATTTAATACTAACAAGGGAAGTTTCCAGATTTGCAAGAAATACCGTTGACACTTTGCAATATACTCGCAATCTGAAGGCAAAGGGTGTAGAAGTATTCTTCATAAACGATAATATAAAGACTTTTGACGGTGACGGAGAATTACGCCTCACCATTATGGCTACACTTGCACAAGATGAGAGCCGAAAGACCTCAATCCGTGTAAAGAGCGGTCAGCAAACATCTATGGATAATGGTGTATTCTATGGTAATGGTAATATCCTTGGATATGATAGAGTAGGAAAGAATATGGTTATAAATCCAGACCAAGCAAAAACAGTTAGAATGATATATGACTGGTATCTTGATGGCGTTGGAATTAGAGCCATTAAGTTTAGGCTGGAACAAGCCGGAAGAATAACCGCTATGGGTAAATCAAACTGGCACGAAAGCAACATATCAAAAATATTACAAAACTCTTTTTACTGCGGTATCATTACTTATCACAAGGAATATACACCTGATTTCCTCGAACAGAAGAAAATCCGTAATTTCGGTGAAATCGAATTGACAAAAGTGCAGGGTTCACACGAGCCGATTATAACAGAGGAAGAATTTGAGAGGGTACAAAAGATGATTGAAAGCCGCAGGAGAACATTGCCGAATGTCACCTCCGGCAAAAGAAAACCATTAGGTCAAAAGCAACCGGGCGATGTTTGGACTGAACTTCTTATATGTGAATGCGGTCACAAATTTAATAGAAAGATATGGCATACTACCGATAGCGGAAAACAATATGGTTATCAATGTTACAGTTCAATCCGCACCGGCTCATTAAAGACCCGACAGAATAAGGGGCTATCAACGGAAGGTATTTGTGAAGTTCCGATGATTGCCGGTTGGAAGTTGCAAATGATGGCTAAACATATTTTCCGTGAATATTTAAGAGATACAGCGGAAGTGTTAGCACTTGCGGAATCAATGTTAGAAAAACATATTGATGACGAAGAACCAATAAGCGACAATTCAAAAATAATTAACCAAAAGCAAGATGAAGAAAAGAAATTAAGTAACAGATTACATAATCTAATTGAAATGCGAGCCGATGGCGAAATAAGTAGAGATGTTTTTAAAGCCAAAAAAGAGGAAATCGAAAAGAGGCTTGAAAATATTCAAAAAGAGATTGCGGAATTGCAACCTGATACCATTGAAGTTGAGGATGCAACACACGAAGAAAAAATTACAATTCTCAAATATTATTTGGAGCAGTCGGTCAATCCCTCTGATACAGACGATATACCAGAGGATGTGATTAGAGCCTTTATAACAAAGATTGTAGCACACAAAGATGGCTTTGATTGGTATTTACGCTTTTCACCAGATAAGCCACCGAAAACACTTGGCATAGAAGGTAAAAGGAAGAACTCCGCAAAAGTTTCCTCTCTTTGTTCACAGCACCACAGGCAGCAATTAGACCAATGAATTGCCCTCACGGGCATGAATTGCACCTTGCGGTGCATGAATTGGCTGCGCCATGAATTGCGCCTGACAGCGCATTTTTTGGGGGGCAATTCAAATCATGGAGCGAAGCGAGAAATCATGACGCGAAGCATCAATTCAT
>JAGBBI010000022.1 GCA_017938565.1 Clostridia bacterium | reverse complement strand
GGGTGACATTGTTTTTAATTGTGGTGTCACCGCTGTTACTGTATCATGGCTTTCTTCTAAAGAGTGTTATGTTATTTCGGGCAATAAGTCGGGAACAAGGTATATTCTTGTGAATGGCTCTGGTGGTCTTTACTATGCCTATGCAGATGAAGAAGAAGAAACGATTGTCGTTCCCTCTGTCGATATGACTTCTACGAACAAGATTTTGGCGGCTATTTATGAGCAGTTTTATGAGTATTCCTATGCTCAAAATGCGCTTGTAGATAGAATGTATGCAAAAATGATTTCTAATCAAGCCTATCTTGTTACGATGTTAAACGACTACTTTTATCCCCTTGTTTCGAGTACTGAAGCAATGGTCGGCGCAATCGGGCAAACACTCGATTTGCGGTTACGACAATTAGTGTATTCCATTCAAAATATTGAAGAGGATACCGCTACTATGTCCACCACTCTCACGGAGATTAAAACACTCCTTGAAACTGGTATTCCCGTCACTGGCGTAGATATTGGTGATGTAACTGTGTCCACCGACTTAACCAATGTTGAGGGTTATATTGATACGGTAGAAACTAAGTTGACAAATATTCAAGGCCTGTTACAGCGTGGATTGATTGCTCCTTCTACTCAACCTTATTTAAGTGTTATTTCAAGTAATGTGGACGGTCTTGAAGGTGCGCTTTCAACTATTGATTCTCGTCTTGCGGATATAGAAAATGCTGTTTATAGTAATTCAACTGATGCTATGTCCACCACCCTCACGGAGATTAAAACGCTCCTTGAAACTGGTATTCCCGTAACTGGCGTAGATATTGGTGATGTAACTGTATCCACCGACTTAACCAATGTTGAGGGGTATATTGATAAAGTGGAAAGTAAACTTGATGGGGTAAACGCAAATTTGCGTATTGGTCAACTTCCTGCTCTTGTTACTATCAATAGTGGTATCGTTACTACTAATAATCGGTTAAATGATATTTATACCCGCCTTGAAAGTATCGAGGATGCCGTATTAGATGCCGAAAATACCATTATCGATATTACCACGGATAACGATGCTTTTAACATCTTCTATGTAGAGAAAACGGATGGTACTTCCGAAAGTGTAGGCGAAACGGCTACCGATGCCGCTAAGGTCGTGGGTGAGTTCCTGTCGGTGTTCTATCGTCTTATCTTCGCAGATGGTCTTGAAAACGCCGATATTATTCATGACTTTGAGGAAGTCTATACCGTTACTGATTCGGGGGTGAGTGTATGGTAACAGAATACGCAAAGAGTTTGCTTAGCGGTCTTGGTGAATTCTTTGGTATGCTCCGCTCCATTTTTGAGTGTTTACCCATGCCTATTCAAGCCCTCTGTTTCCTCGCTTTCGGTGGTTTCCTGTTCCTCTGTATTCTGCACATGATTTTCATTCGGGGGTGAGTGTCCGTGTTTAGTGTCTTTTGGAACATCTTTTCTTGGATGCCCCCGCCCTTGGAAATCTTGTGCCGTACTGTGGTAATGATTTTCTTGGTTATCTGCCTTGTTCAGATTATCAAGTTGGTCATTGAAATCGTGAAAATGATTGTTGATGTATTCGGCGGTCTGTTCGGGAAGGTGGTCGGTCTGTTCAAATGAGTAACGATTTAATTACTGCTATTTCCACTTTCCTCTCTAATGGATGGCGTTTATTCACTGAAACAAATATTCCCAGTACGGAGATTCCTTTCAGTGTTCTTTTTATCGGTCTTGCTATTATCCCCATTGGCTTTCGATTCCTTTCCATTATGGTGGGTCATAATATCGGCGAAACTGGCGTTACTGGCTCGGATTATGGCACACGCACTGGAAAAAAAGCCGAAATCTCCGATAAACGTAAAAATGATACGAGGTGAAATATAAATGGATGAAAATACTATTCTTGACCCTCTTAGCGGTGATACTGGTAATGTTGGAGATACTGGTGATACTGGTGTCACTGATACTGGAATCGAGGTGACTAATAATGATGAAGTCCCCGTTACCGATACTGGAGATTCTTCTAGTGGCTCTGTTGTTGACGGTGGTGATACTATTGTCAACGTTGTTTCGGACGGTGATGTAGTTTCCCGTGTCGTGACCGTTGACCCCTATGTTATTGAAGATGGCGACAGTTCTCTGCTTGCCCTCGTTAATAGCGTTTTTGGTGACTATCAGCCCCGCACGCAGACGGTAACGGAAGTGTATTCCGATGGCTCTAGTGTCACTTACACCGAAGTCGTGGACGGTTTGGCGGGTCTTGATTTCTACTGGCTCGGCGGTGTTCTTGTGTTCGCTATCGTCCTTGTGTCCTTCTTTAAGTTCCTCGGTGGCATTTTCAAGGTGAGGTGATACGATGCAAGAAATGATTGCCTTTTGTACCGCCATCCTTGATGCGGTCTGTGACTTCCTTATCACGCCCCCCATCTTCTATTTATTCTCGTTGGTCTGCTTTGCCGTGGTTATTGCCATTGTGCGAAGTTTGCTCAAAATTAGAAACTAAGAAAGGAGAAATACG
>JAGBBI010000182.1 GCA_017938565.1 Clostridia bacterium | reverse complement strand
TTTAGACTCTGATTTTCACTGTGTTTTTTGATATAAAAACCGAAAGAACCCTGAAATCATCGGGGTTTTCGGGGTTCTCTTGGTTGCCGTTATCTTCCGTTAAATTCCGTTAAGTTCGTTTTTTGACACTTGACTCGAAATTTCGTGTTGGTGATGAGCCAACCTAGGGTTCGAATCCCTAACTCTCCGCCAGATATATAAAGCAGCAGGTTATTATGCCTGCTGCTTTTCTTTTAACATAGCATTCATCTGCTCAATTTGAACAGCAGACTTATTAACTCTTGATAAATATTCAGTAGAAGACATCCATTCAAGCAAGGAGGTCTTCGGAACTACTCGTGTATTAAAATATTCCACACATTGTAAGTCACCACATAATATCCATCTTCTAATTGTTTCTTTGGTATAACCCGTCATATTTCTAACTTCACTCAAGGTTAGAATATCTTTTTTGCTATGAAATTGCCGATTGTACCACTCTTGTGCAAAATCAGTATCGATTATCGCAAAGCAGTTTGCTTGTGTTTTCTTCGCTTTGTATCCCGAACCAAACATCCCTTCTGGATACTCAAATACTGCACCACTCTCAATAAATTTCAAAACATCACAGTTCTTAATAAGATAACGATGTGTTTTTTTGCCTGTGTCGGTGCAAGGTATTACACCATTGTCAAGCATATACTTCGCTTTTCGCTTACTGATATGTAGCATCTTATACATATCTTCAAGCGATATAATTTTTTCAGTTTCCATAGATTACATTACACCTACCTTCTCGGCAATTTGCTTTCGCCGTTCAAGTTCTGTGTTGTTGGAATTGACTACATTATCAAAAATGCCTGTGCCGACGAAGATATTGCCCGTTTGCTCAATGTCTTCAACATCAGGATGTAGATAATACTTTGCTGTAATACCTGATTCCGAATGACGAAGGTATTGCTGTATAAGTTTTAGGTTCATACCCGATTGTTTCATAAGCAATGTTCCTGTTGTATGACGTAGGGCGTGGAACTTAATATATCTCAAACCAATTCTTTTAAGAACCACTCCAAAATGGTCAGTAATATAATTAGGACGAAGAAGTGTACCATCAGTTCCTACACAAACAAAATCATAAAATCGCTTATCATAACAATTGCCGAAAATCAGTTTATTTGCCTCAATTCGCTCTTTTTGTTTTAGTAATAATTCTTCTGCTAAATCAAACAAAGGAAAAACAGCAATACTATCCTCGCTTTTAAGCAAATCTCGTTCAATCAACGATGTGCTGCCATTGGTACGATACAGTTTTACAAACCCTTTGCATTTTTTAATAGTTTCTTCTTCGTGTGTTTTTGGCACTTCGAGAATTGATGTTGTAAGCGAAATAGTCTTATTTTCAAAATCAATCGAAGACCATTTTAATCCAACAATTTCACTGCGCCGAAGCCCATAAAGCAAACCCAATGCAATGACAATGTTCATATCATCGTCCATCTTGCCAATACCTTTCATAAGTTTTGCTGCTTCATCTCTATTAAAAGGATTTATATGAGGTAATGTAGAACTTAATGAATTAGAATCGGCAACAGGGTTTTCGGGTAAAACTTTTTTCTTTCGTGCTTCATCTAAAACAAAATTCATCAAGGAACGATATCGTTTGATGGTGCTATTCTTTAAGCCCTTTTCAGAACAATACGAATAAAAATTATTTATAACAATAGTCTCGATATCACACAATCTATATTTGCCGTGAAAGAACTGTTTTATTTGAGCATTAGCAATGGTTAAATATGAGTTATATGTTGATGGTGAAAGAGTATTTTTTCTTTTGAATATGTTATCAACAACGCACTCATAAAAGTCCATATTCCGTTTGTGATACTTATGCAGTTCGGTTTCGGTCATACCTTCAAACTTTGAGAGTTTTTCAATTTCTGCTTTTTGTAGTGCATTGAGTTCGGCAATCATTTCTTGAAGTTTTTCTTCTGCTCTTTTTGCCGACATACCACCATTACGGTTCTTTTCGTTAATTTTAGCGATTTTCTTCCACTTGTATTTTCTTTTGCCAGTTTCAAGGTCGGTATAGTATAAAACAGCATACCAACAACCTGATTTGGGTTGAACCGAACCTGTAACCCTTTTAACATCAAGCAGTTTCATTTAACTCGCCCCCATAGATATAATCTAAAAGTGATTGCTTTACTATACGATAACCGTGTCCTACCTTCAAAGAATGCAAAGTGCCGTCTTTGATAAGTTTATATACAGAATACTGTCCAACCGATAATATCTGCTGTACCTGTGGTACAGTTAAGACATCAGGATACTTTTTCAAACTCTTGTGATTGCGATTTCTTACCTGTTCTAATGTTGCCATATAATGACCTCCTTAAAATAATATTTTGGTGCCGCCCACCCAACGTTCTTGACATAAGACAATAAAAGGTGGATACGAATTAACTCTTGAAAACATAATGCGGCAAAGTAATCAAGAACTTCCTGTAATTACAAATCGGGCATAATAAAACCCATACCTTTTTGAAGATGATACTCCTAATAGGTATGGGTATAAAACATAAATTGTTATGTAGTTATTTCATACTTAATTCAAAGCATAGCATCTTCCTCGGATAAATGTTTTTATTATGTTAATCGCTGCGATTTCTTACGATTGTGAGCAAAGTATAATGCAAAAAAATCAGTTTGTCAATAGCACTCGAACCCGCATAAACACTAGGTTTTTAGCGAAAGTTTTTAAAATTTTTCGCAACTTAAATTTTGAGAGACGGGAAAGCGAAATTTTTAAAAACTTTTTGCCTCAAAAATTTTTTAAAAAAATTTTTTTGGAGGTTTTTTGAGTATTTTTGCAACGAAAATATTAAGTTTTTAAAATTAGACGGTTTCCGATTTTTTGAGCCTTCATATTCTAATAAAATGAAAAACTTTTTCAGTAATTTATAACACTTTGTTGAGAATTATACTATTTTCTACCCTGTGGGTTAAAGATAATATAATTCTATTTTTTATCAACATTTACTTATCCACCCGTCCTTTTTTCATAATTCTCAAAGTAAGAAATGTTATCATTCTAATAGTAACCCATTAAAAAACCGAAAATAAATCACAGGGCAATTTATATAATATTACCTTTCCTTTGAATTATGTAATAAGATGGTTGGTTGGTGGGGATTGCCCGAAGGGCAAGACCCCTTATCTTAAAGAAGGGTAAGCATGACAAAATAGACTATCTTGCTTTACTCGTTTGAAAAAGTAAGCAATAATAGTCTTGAAATATACAATATAACCCGCCTTTCTTTCGTAACGCTGAAAGAAAGTGAGTATATGTTATAAAACCTATGATGAATCGAGATACCATTTCTTGACTTTTTTGTTGGTATCTCGTAAAGTTATAATTGTAGAGAGCAGGTGCTGTTTGCATATAGTACATTCTCTATTCTTCTTTCTTTGTAAATTCAAAATCGTGGTGCAAACATTAACTTTGAGAACAATTGGAACTTCGCAGGAATAAGGACAAATGCCCCGTGCTTTCAACTTATGCGTTACTTTAAGTTGCCATCTTCTTTGTTCTTTATCATCAAAGGATGGACGGTCATTCATTTGTTTGAGGGTTTCTTTTTCGGTAGGAGTTAATACCTTTGCCTGTAAAGAGAATTTGTGCAATTCTCGGCGGTTTAGAATTCTTTTATCGAGTGCATATATAGATAAGACATTGTTCCATACTTTTTCAATTGTAACTTGTCTTGAAAGAATTTCATTTAGATTAGGACGGTATCCTAAAATGTTGGTGACCATCTTTTTATCCATTTGAAACTCAAAGCGAACCGTGGGGTTCATATCTTGTCTTTTCTTCTTATCTTTATCTTTTCGGTAAACACGAAACCCTCTACCTTTTCGTGTCTGGGAAGTAAGACCTGTATTGTAGTTAAATCTTTTTTCGTACCCTAATGGTAAAATTTTGTTTGAGAATGCCGCAAGTTCATTTGCGGTTTTTTCATTATCACAAACAAAGTCTCGGTTGATGTCTAACCGACAAACTAAAAAATCGGATAATTTTACATTAGTGATACCGAGTTCGTCTGATATAACCTTTAATATTGTTTTCTTAACAATATTAGATTTATCAAAACTATATGCTATGGCATTGTCGCCATTTTGAATTCTTGAAGCCGAGAATGAAAGTGTAAGCGAATGTGTAAAGTAATACCTTATATAAATTGTCGCTCCGTTTGGCAATGTCACCAATTTGTATATAAAAGCGGTTCCTTTGTCAGAAACATCTGCCTCCCAGTCAATTGTTCTTTCACTCGGTTCAATATACATTGGAATAGATACATTGATTGTATCTAACATATTTTTCACCTCCTTTGCACTGTTTTTTCAAACGATTAAACTATTTTTTGAAAAATTTCAAGTGCATCAAAAACGGCAATTTCTTAAAAGATTTTAATAATTGCAGTGATTTGATTTTTGAGAGACGAAAACCATATGTTTTTAAGAAATTTTTTCGCAAAAAATATTTTTTAAAAAATTTCAGATTCCAAATCCCAGAGATTTTTGGGACCTTTTTTCATAAAAGAGCAAAACTCCGACGTTCCTTCCGTCGGAGTTTTTTGTGTGTCAAAATATGGTTATAGGTATAGTTAAAAATATGGTCCTAAATATGGTTATAAGTATGGTCCGAGCACCTTCCGCCTGTTCGACAAACATAATTCTAAAAAAGAGAGATTTTTTGATAAAAACCTTAATTGTATTTTTAAAAAATACAATTAAATGTTTTTAAAAGCCATCCATTTTAAACATCAAATATAAGAGTTTTGCTTAAAAATATCAAAACAGTACCTTATATAGGGTAAAATGCCTTTTAATCGTCTGTAAAAATTTTTAATCGTTTGACGAAATTTTATAGTCGGGTAGAAAAATACTTTTGCCACCCAACCTCCCACTATTTTAATGCATTATGAAAGACGATTTTAAAATCGTATATTTTTAAAACATATGGCTGATTTTTCATAAACTGTGCGCTATAATTTAAACACTAAAAATAAGGAGTGTTTAAATGAATATCAATTCCAATTTATTTGAAGGCATTATCCACAATCTGAACGCGGTTCTTGATACCGTCCCCGCACATCCTAAAACCGAAACCCGTGAATACGGTTATTATGCAATGGACTGTTGTATGTCGGCACTTATGTCCTATTATCAATGCCCAGACCAATCCAAAAAGAACCCAAAAAAATTATTGTCTTCTGTTTTTGATTGCGGAGTTATGATAAGAGCCCTTTGCGATAGCGAAAAGGACTTCGAGAAACGAAATACTCTTGTGTACGACTTTTTAGAGAGTTATGACCTTTGGAATGATGGGTGGTTGGACAGACTGCTCTCTGATGAGGTAGTTCGCACAAATATTGAAAATAGCCGTGAATTAACGATTGAAGAAACAAATTATTTATCCTACAATAATTACCGTGTTGAAATTTCCGACAATGGCGGGTTGCAGGATATGATAACCGTACTTGTCGCTATATTTATGTTTGCCAGTAGAATTAAAACCGATTTTATTAAGGTATAGAATTGGCGGAGGGTTTGGGATTTTATTATTTGTAATTTTATAAAAATAGAGTTTTAAAAATTATGCTGCATTTCATCTCTCAAAGTTCAAATACCCGTAAAATTGAGAACTTTTTTAAGCATCACCATCAGGAAGATGACAAAAATCATTTAAAAACCCATAAAAATTTACGAAAAAATGTTGGCGGCCGCATAACTGCGGTCGCCATCTGCTATTATATTATTAAAAAATATATTTAAAAATAAAAAAGTTTTCAAAATTAGCATGATTTCGTTTTTGAGAACTCATATCAGTCGGAAATTAGAAACTTTTCAAATCAGATGTCAATATTGAGAAAAAGTTTATAAAAAACTTATATATTTCATTTTTTAAAGATGAAATAGCACTAATTTATAAAAACATCTGCAAGATATACTGTTAATAAAAGTTTTAAATTTTTTTGCCGACACAATCTCTCAAAAATGAAAATGGCTTAATTTTAAAAACTTTTATAAGAAAAACCTACCGTCGGGGAAACGGTAGGTTTTATGCATCCCATTTATTGCAAATATCATTAAAGAAGAAATTAAAATGAAAAACCAAAAGACAGTAAGATAGCACACCCCGATTGCTATGATTTAAGCATACGATATTATATATTTTAAATCAAGAAACTTTGCAGTGCTTATTCCTATCGATAATCATTTCAAGTCCCATCGAGACAAGCATTATGATACTTATTGTTCCTATGAAAAGCAGGTAATTAGACTGGGTGTAATCATTAATGTTGAGATATATGATACCTGCGGAAATAACCGCCTGTAATGTCATCAGAAGCACCGCGAACCACTTATGCTTCATATGGGAAGCAGCAAGTAAACCGAGCATTAAAATTCCAAAATATGCCGTTAGATTGCTTCTCATAATAATCGAAAAAAGCATAATTACATAAGGAACGAGAAAATAAACAATAGTCATACCGAACCTCCTTTAATAGACATTATAAATATAATCCTCATAATAAATTTCGGCATAATAGTACATAGAGGTCTCTCCTATGTTCTTTACAGCCCTCCCATAGGGTTTATTTTTATTATATAGTGTTAGTGCCTCGGTGAAATCTACACAATAAGTGTTTCCGTCACATACGAAGAAATTATATGAATGTTTCCCGCCACCTTTTAATTCAACATCGAATACATATGATTGAACATCAATTCCTTTGTGGTTAGACCATTCTAATACAACCGATTTTGCCCATTGGGCAAATTGGAAGCAAACCCCGTGCCACTTTACATTTTGAAAAAGTTCAAAGTTGAATGATTGCAACGGAAACCGATAATTATGCTTACTATCATAAACAAAGTTGTTGAGTACGAAAGGTGTCATACCATTATATAACAAATCATCAAAAGTCTCGTATTCATCGAAATTATCAATAACCCACTGCTTCGAACTAGTACTCATAATTGAGTTCGCTCCCGTGTAACCACCCGAATTTCTTTCCTTGCTATAATTCAAAAACATACAAGTAAAGGTTGCGACGAGAAGTAGGATTGCAACGGTACGGTATAGAATTTTAATTATCTTCATATCTGTCACCCTGCAATCGGAAAACTTTCATCATCGCTGGTATCTGCAAGTGCCTCTACCAATAAGCAGGTTGCTGTTCGAAAACCGAGAATAAAATTATCCCGACATCCCAAATCATTTGCTTTCATAGATAGAGCAGTGTATTCCTGCCATATCTCTTTCTGTTGCGCTGTAAGCGTTTCTTCCAGTTTCACGGCAACATCACATACCTCTCGTTCAGTTTTATAATATTCGCCGTTCTTATTTAGACTGCGACCACTGATTGATAGGTTATCATAGTACATTGCTTCAATGGTTTTTCTCATAATCATTTCCCTCTTTCTTACCTATCATTTTTAATTATGTAAAACGGAGCCGCCTGCTGCTCCGCATTTGGAGGAATTATTGAAGGAGGAATATATTAAAACCGTACAGGCGCGGTGGAGGAAACAAAAAAAGACCTACACACAGAATCCAATACGGATAATGTATGTAGGTCATAGTGTCAAAATATGTATTACTTTGTTTTATTTATTATACCATATTTCACTGCTCGCGTCAACAACAATACGTCGATTTTTGTTTTTCTATAGACTATTTTATCTTTTTATGCTAGAATAGGGAAAAGGAGATGTTTGTATGTATATTACCACACCCAGATTAACAGAACTTCTTAAAAAGTACGGCATTGCTTCGCATACGCCTGGAAAAAGAGAAGATAAATTAGGAGATGTGTTCGAAGATTATTGCGCTGAAATATTAAGTGACCCAGATTTGTTGCAAAAATATCTTGCAGGACAATTGTCAGATAAGAACACTGATGAAATCATTTTCAAATTAATACTGGATAGAAATGAAATTCCCAACACAACTGATATAATAAAAATTGAAGCATCTACAAACATCGAACATCGCATTACAGGCGGTAATGCAAAAACAGACGTCCTTGCAGATATTACATATAAAGATGGTAGCGTAATACAAATACCGATTAGTGTTAAGCAGACCAGAGCCGATAAAGTTGCAATGGCAGAATTCAGTGTAGCGACCATAAAGAAAGAGGTTGGCATCAAAGACAAGAAAGTTATTGAGTTGATGACTAAACATCAGGTTGATGGTTCGGCAAAAAATTTTACAAAAGACCAGAAAACAGAGTTAAAGACCAAATTGAAACCTTATGCAGTTGATTTGGTTCGATGGGTTATATCGGGAACTATTGCTAAAAATTCAACAGATTTGCGACATCCCAAACTAATTTTAAAAATCAAAGTAGACAAAAAGGCCAATATTAAAAAAATCTCTATATTCAATATAGAAGAATACATAGATATTGTAATAAAAACTAAAAAAGGCAAATTAAGGTGGGGCGGTTTTGGAACGGGACTTTCTTGGACTTATGCAACTGGCTCCAAAGGCGAAAAAATACAATTCAAGGCATAATTTTACTAACCAACAAAAGAAAGGCGATTGTTAATGACACAAGAAGATATTATAAAAGAGTATTTTATAAATAACCCCAATCGAGATATTAAACACCCAGAAGTTGTGGATTGGGTAACCGCAGAATATAAAAAAAGAACAGGTAAAGTTTTAAGAGACCCAGACAGAGCGATTAGAAAAATGGCTCAAAATGGATTTTTGATAAAAATTGCCAAGGGTGTTTATAAATATGACCCTGATTTCGTATTCGAAAGAGAATTGGAAGATTTCACAGAAGAACAAAAAGCAATTATAAAAGAGCGAGATGGCTATAAATGCGTTATTTGCGGTTTAGGTCCCAAGGATGGCGTTGAAATTCAAGTTGACCATATCAAACCGAAGGATTTGGGTGGCAAGGCAGAAATCGAAAATGGACAAACACTTTGCGCTAAACACAACTTCCGAAAAAAGAATTATAGTCAATTTGAAATGGGAAAGAAATTTTTTATTACTACATATAAAAAAGCAAAATCAATTGATGATGTTAATGTAATGGAGTTCTGCTCCGAGATATTAAAAATTTACGATAAATATGATATTGATTCGCATATTGATTGGGAAAAATAACCTTGTATTATTAATGCCCCCACTTGTTTAGTGGGGGCATTTGAACTATAAATTATTAATTACTCTGTTTTTGGCAATTTCGCAATATTGCGGTTCTATATCAACGCCTATACCTTTTCGGTTGGTAAGTTGAGCAGCAACCAGTGTGCTTCCACTTCCCATAAACGGGTCTAACACCGCATCGCCTTCGTAACTCAATAATTTTATGCAACGATAAGGTAACTCAACAGGAAATGGGGCGGGATGACCGATTTTTCTTTTGCTCTCTCCCTTAAAGGTCCACATACCTCTGGTCCATTCTTTGAATTCTTCTGGTGTTATTGTTGTTATCTTTGAGCCACTTGTTTTTTTCCAGTTTTCTTTGTAAAAGACAACAATCAACTCAACAGGAGCAATAATATGTGGTGCGGAAGCACTTAACCAAGACCCCCACGCTGACCCTTTTGAAATATTTCCTTCGTTCCATATTATAGAAGTCTTATATTTCCAACCTGCTTTTTTCGCTATACAAGTGAGGTCTGCACCAACAGATTGGTAACCTCCTTTGCTCTTATCCAAAGGAATATTTAGGCAAAACCTACCATCAGATTTCGCCAACTCCAAAAGTCGTTTGAACCATTTTGAGCAGAGTTTTAAATATTCTTGGTAATCTAAACCATCATTGTAACTCTCATATCCGATATCCAAATTATATGGTGGTGAAGTTACTATTAAATCAATTGAGTTATCGGGAATTGTTTTCGTTTTTAAAATATCATTATTGATTATACGAATTCCCGTATTTTTATAATATATATCGTCCATTATTTGTTATCCTTCTTATCCAAAGTCTTTACAATTTCCTTTGCTAATGCTAATGCCATAATTGGAGGGATAGCATCGCCGATTTGCTCGTATTTATCTTGCTCCTTTGCTCCATGAAACTGAACATAAGGTCCTGCAAACTGATACCAGTCAGGAAAACTTTGGAGACGTGCGGCTTCTCTTGGAGAAATAGCACGATTAAGATAGGGGTGCAAAATTTCATCAAGGCAATGTGATGTTACAGTGAAACTGGGTTCATCATTCAATAGTCTTCTGTTTCTACTTCCGTATATTGTATTCGGGAATAAATGACGATATTGGTCGATAGTTCCTTCGTTGGTTAACCTCTCAAAAGTCGAGCGCATTGTCTCTCGTTCTTTAATCAATGCCAACAATTCTTGCTTTCTCTTAACGTGACCAGGCGCCTTGTGACAACTTACAGATTTATCTGAATACAAACCTTTTTCAATAAGATGTTTCGGAGCAGCGGTATGAATTTTATCATCCGAATAAACTCCTCTTACTATTTCAACAAATCTCTTTTGATTCTCGTTTCTAAATGAAGTCGGGAATTTATAATTGGTTTCTTCCTCACCCATATGAACAATTGGCAGGTCTGAAATTGCATCTTCAACAGTTACATACGGATATTTTCTGCCAGGTCCATATTCTTTTTCTGGATATGAAAACACAACATCTCCCAAATTTCTGTTAATTGAAACCAAGAAAAGTCTTTCGCGCGCTTGGGGAACCCCATAATCAGCCGCTTTTAATAACACAACATTTTGGTCTCTTGAAACAAGTCTAAAACTCGGACTAGCATTTTCGTCGTTAAAAGTATCGCAAATATAATTGAATATTGCTCCTTTAACACCGTCTTTTGCTTTGGAAAGCATTCCTTTGACATTTTCAAAGAGTATGATTTTTGTATTTACTGCTCTTGCAATTCTTACAATATTGCTAAACAAGTCATCTCTTTCATCACCAGCAGTTCTAGTACCTGCCATACTGAAACTTTCACAGGGAGCACCGCCAGAGACAACATCAACAGTTTCGGTAATAGAATCAATTCCATATCGCTTTAATAAGAATTCCTTAATCATATCACTAGTAACCAAGTTGATATCGCCGTGTATAAGAAGAGATTGACTTGTTTCTTTCAAAAAACGATTGAGATATTCTTTATTTTTATTTGTTCCATCGGTGTATTCGTTAAGATGAAAAACATCAGTGTTGTGACTAACGGAATATGTTTCTACCGTTGTATCTGTCCATTCAACAGCGATTAGAGGTAAAATTCCTCCCCACTTAAAACCTGTGCAAAGCCCACCAGGACCAGAGAAAAGGTCAATACTAGTTCTTTGATAATTTTCTCGTTGCATACGTTCTTTCAAACTCTTAAACATCGGTCGATACCTCTCCTTTATCGGTTTCAGACAACTCACAAATATCCTCTAACTTGCAGTTAAGACTGGTGCAAATTCTTTCTAATACATCGGTATTAACATTTTTCCCTTTTGAAAGTTTCGCCATTGTTGATTGACTTATCCCTGTCATTTCTCGAAGGTCGGTTTTATTTATGCCTTTATCAATTAAAAGTTTCCATAATTTATTATAACAAAAAGCCAAGTTATCATCTCCTTTGCGTCTTATTTTATCACAATTTCTTTTATTTCGCAATAGTTTTATTCGATTTCGCAAAGAAAATATATGATAAATTGTAGATTTATCATTGGACATTATAAATTATATATTATTCTGTGTACCAAAAAACGGACAGTAAAACACAAAACCCACGGTTCGTCCCGTGGGTTTTGCTTTTAGTCGAGCGATAACTGTAATTTGATAGCATTCTGCAAAGTCTTCATTTGACCCGCTTCTAATGTACCGCAATAACGACCTTCTTCAAGTATATTCTTCGGTAATAATGTAAGTTGTTCTGCCAGCGCAAAACTTCTCTTTGGAAAACAATCGGCTTTAATCTCGATTTGAACTGGAAGCCGACGGTTTATGTTTGAAGAAAGTGGGATTGCTTGAACCACAGGACTATAATTGCAGGCTTGGGGGTTCGAAACCACAATATAGTAATGTGGTCCGTGATGTTGATGAGGGTTATGCTCGTTATAAGGGATATTTGCGAATACAATACTTCCGTGTCTTACTTTACACATTTTAAATTTCTCCTTTTAAATAAAAAATATTGATATTTAAAAGGTTCTAGTTTTTCATTTTTATTTCAAGAAAATATGCCCCGACCATTTTGGTTCGGGGCATTATTAGAGTGTCAAATATTTTAACTTTTGACACCGATTTTAAAATCCCGTAAATACCGGGTTTGTACGGTGTCATAATTCAGTGTCAAAAGTAATCTTCCTTTTTGCTCTAATCATCGTGGATTTTGATATGCCAGTCATTTCGGAAACAGTCCTATAACTCTTACCTTCGTCAAGTAAAGACAAGGCGAGATTGATTTGTTCACGATGAAATTTCTTTGGTCGTCCTTCTATATAGTTCGGGTCGTGTTTACGATGGTACTCTCTGCCGCTTTGACATCTTGAATTTATCATATCTTTCTCAAATTGTGCGAAAGCCAGCATGACATGGAGCAACAGGGTTCCGATTGCATTTTTCTCAATTACACCCATATTGAGTATATTAAGTTTAATGTTCTTATCATAGAGTTCCTGTCCAAGTGTACTGCCTTCACTGACCGTTCTCGCAAACCTATCTAACTTAACTACAATTAGTTCGTCATCAGGTTGTAGTTTTTCAATTAGTTGAGAAAATAACGGACGGTCTTTAATTGTACCACCAGTAAATATTTCTTCTACAACGATTTCGGCACCTGCATTTAAAACTGCTTCTCGCTGCTCTTTAAGGGATGAGTTATCCTTTTGTGATTTTGAGGATACCCTTATATAACCGTACTTCATTACATCACCTGCTTTCCACAACACCAAACAAGTGAGTTTTAACAGTGTTGCCTAATTGCTCTTTTTCAATAACAATATTAGTTTCCTCTGGAACTTCAATAGTTGCCGAACTGCCATAAGGAAATGGCAATTTGGTGTAATTGCCGTGAGCATCTTGTTCAAAAGTTAAAATTAGAAATTTGTCTTGTCTTTGCATATAACATACTCCTTTTGTTTTTATGTAATCGGTGTTGCCCAGTACACCGACATCTGATAATGAAGGAGGAATCATTTTTGGAAAATTACACACACTCTTGCCACTGGGAAGCAATAACAAAATGAAAGGAGAAAAACAAAAAAACTTACATACAAAACTCCCGCCAGAGTTGTATGTAAGTTAAAAATTAATATGTTATGTGCTATTAAATTGTTTTCTATATTATAACATAATTCGACACCTATAGCAAGTGATTTGTATATTAAATATCGAAATATGGATAAAATTGACTGTAAGAATGTTTAGTGCTATAATAAATAAAAACACATATTATGTTGAGAAGGTATATTATGATAATTAAATCTGCAGAAATTAATAAGTTTAAATCTATAAACACAGAAAATAATATGGTCTTTTTTGATAAAACTGTTACTGCTTTGATTGGTAAGAACGAATCAGGCAAAAGTAATATTTTAGAATCAATAGGACTCATAAAAAATCTATTTCTTCCGTTGGGGACTGAATACTTGAATAATAAAACCAGAGGTCAGAGTGATAACCCTAGTATAATTCTTACACTATCGTTCACAACATTTGATAAAGAAAAATTCCCT
>JAGBBI010000181.1 GCA_017938565.1 Clostridia bacterium | reverse complement strand
GACAGATTTTCAGATATTAAGCTAAAAAATCTGCCTCTTACAATGGCTTATGTGCCTTTTCAGCAAATTGAGAATGTTTATAATAAGGACGAAGCGTTAAAATCAGGCACGTTGTTTCCAAATTTGGATAAGCCCTTTTTGGGCAGAAGAGTGTAAAGGGGTGCAATTATGAGCGATAGAGAAAGACTTCTTAAAAAACTTTCGGGTGCACAGTTTGCTGCACTGGAAATGCAACTATATTTAGATACCCATAAAAATGATGCTTCTGCCTTAAAAAGTATGCAGGAATATTTGCGTCAGGCTAAGGAATACCGTAAAGAATATGAGGAGCGTTTTGGACCAATAACTCCAAATGATTTGTACGGTGATACAACCTTTAATTGGCTTAATGCACCTTGGCCTTGGGAACACGAAAGCGAGGCGAAAAAATAAATGTGGCAATATGAAAAGAAGCTTCAGTATCCTGTAAAAATCAAAAACTGTAACCCTAAGCTGGCTCAGGTCATAATCAGCCAGTACGGCGGTCCCGACGGAGAGCTTGCGGCTAGCCTTAGATATTTAAGTCAACGCTTCGCAATGCCTTATCCCGAACTCAAAGGCCTATTAACCGATATAGGTACTGAGGAGCTGGCACATTTAGAGATGATTGGTGCAATAGTTTATCAGCTTACTCGTGACCTTAGTATCGACGAGATTAAAAAGAGCGGATTTGACACCTATTTTGTTGATCACACAACGGGAATATATCCGTCATCCGCTGCAGGCGTGCCTTTTACAGCGGCTTATTTGCAGTCTAAGGGCGATGTTATCACCGACCTTCACGAAGATCTTGCAGCAGAGCAAAAGGCTCGCACCACCTATGATAATATTCTTCGCCTTTGCGACGACCCCGACGTAAGGGATGCAATAAAATTCCTCCGTCAACGTGAAGTAGTCCATTACCAACGCTTTGGCGAAGCAAACCTAACTCATTCAAACAGATTTATAACAAGTTACATAGGTTCAAAAAGAGACTGTCGGAGCACGGCAGTCCCTGTGTAATTGATGGCAATTTAAATTATTAGCCATATGCTTTTTCAAATTCTTCATCAAGGTTATATTTAATTTCTTGATTGCTAAACAGTTGAAATAACTTATAAATATATTTACTTCCTTCTGTGGAAGAATCAAATTCTTCATAGCACGATAGCAATTTACCGTAATTGCCAATTCGGGAGATATATGATAACAAATCAAAATAATCATTACATATAACATCGAAGCGATAAATAATTGCCTTGGATATTTTATCTCTGTCGAGCAGTATCTCAAAATCATCAAAATCTCCATCACTGTGAAAATTCTCAATTTCATTCGTGGTAAAAACTTTGAATTCTTCATTGTAGTTTAATAGTTTTTTACATTCTTCCAATTGGTATTCGGGAGAAATAAGGTTTTCTTTATTATTAATTATTATTGCTGTCATTTTAATTCTCCTTTTTGTTTTTATATTCTTCGTGATAACTGTAAATATCTTCGGATAATATTCTGCAAAGAGTTTCTCTTTCTTCTGCGGAAAGGTTTGCGATAACATCATTACACTTACTTTGTTTTCGTATAAAGTAATTAACACGGTGTTTAATAATATCCCAATCTATGGCAGAGACTTTTCCAAGGTTTCCTTTGTCAACTAAATTGTCGGTTGCAAAATCTCGGTTTAGCCAGTTATTAATTCTTTCTGAATTGTTATCAAACATCTGATTAACAATTTCTTGCGGTTCTTTGCTTATGTAGTTGCTTCTAATGTCAATAACTTTACGAACCCTTGTCATTGATTCAGTAAGGTTTTGTAAATGCTCAAAAAAACCATTATTGATTGGGGCATCTGGTTCCTCAAAATACATAAAATCGGGGCCATATTTTTCTATTTCTTTCACATTCATTTATTTTTATCTCCTTTGTATTATATTTTTGTATGGGACTTCCGCAAGTGCGGAAGTCCTGATTGATTTAGATATTCCACACTACTTCGGCAGCACCGTCTTCGTGCATATAAATTTTATCAATAAGTACATTACATACTGCTTTGCACTCTTTGAACTTGGCAGACTTCCATTTTTTTGCAAAATGAACGACATTCACCATTTCACTGTCTGCTTCTTCAAGCATAGCAATTTGTTCAACAATGTTTTTATGCTTATCGCCAAGTTCATCAGCCCTGCAATTAATAAGAGCAATTGTACGACTGTTGGCTTCATCCGAAAGCAGCATATCCATTAGTTTATCTTGTTGTTTTTTAATGGTTGCTAACTCGTTTTTTAATACATTGATTTTGTTTGTATTATCAGTAGAAATCTTTTTTCTATGTTGTTTTAGAACCGCAAGTTTTTCTGCAATAAGTTGATATACCATATCTTCAAGGCAGTCTGCATATAACGGTTTCTTAACACCTTTACAAGCACGATTATGAGATTTACCTGTGCACGAAAAATAACGAGTTTGTGTGCCATCAGATTTAACTGCACCTTTGGTTACAGTCATAGTTCTACCACAAGATTTGCAAATAATTTTACCACCAAGCCAAGATGTCTTATTGCTTAAAGCATTACCAATTTGCTTATTCTTATCAAGTTTCTTTTGGCAAGATAACCACACATCGGATGGCACAAACCCCTCGTGTTTCATAACCACTAATTTCATATCAGACATATCTGCCGTCTTATGTTTTGTTTTGCCGTAAAGTTGAGCACCGTGAATTCCATCAAATGCCGTTGGCTCACTAATGATATTAGTATTATTTTTGTTATAATAATCATAAACAAGATTGTCCGCCTGAACATAAATAGGGTTCTGAATGATGGCAGAAAGTTTTGCAGTGGACCAAGTTCCGTCTATTGGCTTAATATTATTCGCATTAAGGTTGTCCATCAATCTGCGGAGCGAAACACCCTCGACAGCATAATTTTCAAATATATATTTTACTTGTTCTGCTTCTTCAGGTTTAAGTGCTAACATTTTAGTTTTAATGTTATCAATCTCTATTTCCTTCAAATCAAAACCATATGGTCTGCGACCACCCATATAAAATTGCTTTTCGGAACGATGTTCGTATGCTTGTGTAACTCGCAAAATGGTATTTTCTCTTTCCATTTCAGCAAAAATCATAAGTATTTTTGAAATTGCCAAACCGAGTGTAGTGCTCGTATCTAAACCTTCTTCAGCACTTACAAACATAACAGAATGTTCTTTAAAAGTTTTCATCATATTAGAATAGTCAACTATGCTACGGCTAATTCTATCAAGTTTATACACAAGAATTTTGCTAATTTTATTTTGCTCTACCATTCGTATCATTTTTTGAAAACCTTCACGGTTGGTATTAGCACCTGTAAAGCCTTCATCCTTAAAAACAATGATTTTTTCTGTTCTTTCATTAGGATTTAGTTTTGCTTTGCAGTGCTCGATTTGAGTATCGCAGGAAATAGAGTTTTCCTTTTCAACAGACTGACGAGCATAAATTGCTATTGCCATTAACTTGCCTCCTTTTTCTGCTTTCTACGAGCCCATCCTTGACGGCACCGTTCGCTATGATTTACTCTTTCCATTTCGGCAAAGACCAATAGATATTTCAAAATGGCTTGACCATACGGACTGGAAGAACTGAAACCATCAACTGCATTAGTAAATGTGACATTATGTTTCTGTAATGTATTCATAAAGATACAGAAACTGCTAATATCTCTGCAAATGCGGTCCAAGTTATATACGATAACGGTGTCAATTTCGCCGTTTTTGATAGCAGACAGCATTTCATTAAATGCTGGTTTTTCTTTGTCGTTGGCAGAATAACCATTGTCAGAATAAATTACATATTCATCATTTGGTTTTAAGGACTTCTTACAGGATTTAATTTGGGCTTCACAGGAAATGCCGTTATCATTTAATGCACTTCTAACATAAATTGCTGTTTTCATATTTAATAATCTCCTTTATATTTAAAAAATTGTTGGCGGACGGTTGACGTCCGCCACTCCGTTTCCTTCTTCTTTTTAATGTCTTTTTAATAATTAATGCTTAAATATCGCATACAAAGCATCTAAAATTCTTTCCTTTTCGCTTTCGTCAGAATCCAAAGTCCTTTGAATAATAGGATAAACATTGTTTTTAATATCTTTATATTCTGACATTAGAACCACTCCCTTCGTTATAGAATAATATGCAATACAGGTTGTACGATATTATATAGAACCACAAATTGGACGGTCTAATATAATGGTATTATGTTCGCTCACCATCACATCAGTAAAACCACCTTCCAACTCATTGTTTACGATTTTAAGTAGAGCCTCAAAATTATAATGAAAATAAATGGTTGTAAGGTTGTATGGTGTCGTAATAACATCTTCACCCCGTATATCGCAATACTTGCATTTTTTTATGAGTGCTTTGGGACCACTCAAGTCTATTTCCAAAAAGATTTCTCGGCGGAAACGATTTTTAAAAATGGTCTTTAATGTATCGCCATCTTTAAGCATAAGCAGGATATTATATTTCTCTTTGTGCATTGCCTGTGCAATAAAATCTTCCGCAGAAATCTTTGGGCTTTCAACGATAGTGTAAGAACTAAAAACCTTATCAAGTTCGTTTGCAATTACGGTTAATAATTCATCTGTGACCAGTTCATGTGTTTCAAATTTATTAGGGGCAGGTCTCGAAGTTCTATCTACATAATAGCAATCTACAATCTCGCAATTGCTATTGTGAATAGATAGCAAAAGATAAATTCGCCTACCGTGATTGTTCTTAAAAACACTCTGGTACATTCCATCGTCAGTTTTGTGCAACTCTAAAACACTCGGTTTTTTCAGAACAATCACCCCCTTGGTAAACGATATTCTGTAAGAGTTACAATAATGTATATGTATCACTTATCGGTTAATTTTCATTTTAACCGATAAGTTAGGGTTATTCGGCAACTTCACCGAACAGGGTTTCGTAGATTTCAACTGTGCAATGAGTTTCAACCCATTCTTTTGCTTCATCTACTGAAAGCGGAATAATATCTTCTCCGCCAGACACAGAACCATCGGGATAAGAATTGCAATATACAGTTCTTGCACCGCCGTTACCGTGTAAGAAAAATTCGCCATTGCCTTTTTGATAAAGTTTTTCATCGACATAACGAAAATCCGTCATAGGCAATCCGTTGCAGAAAGTATCAATTACTTTTGCAGTGTCGGTATCATATTTAATACCTTCGATAATTTTCTTCATAGCAACCGTCTCCTTTCTTAAAAATTAATGCACCCATCACTTCTGAAGGAAGAAACGGGTGCACAAAAAAGCATATTAAAAAATATGGTATTTAATCATCTCTTTAGTTGTTTACCCATTGGCAATCTTCCTTGTAAAAATGTTTGATGTAAGTCGTTGTTTTGGGCGACTGTGTAGAGAGTATAATGCATAATTTTTTTCTTGTCAATACCTCGCAAAGCCGCATAAACACTGGGTTTTTGGCAAAAGTTTTCAAAATTTTACTCAAGTTGATTTTTGAGAGATGGGAAACCGCTATTTTTGAAAACTTTTTGCCTCAAAAATTTTTTAAAAAAATTTTTTTGGAGTTTTTTGAGGTGTTTTTTGCAAAGAAATTTTAAGTTTTTAAAATTATATAGGTTTTGATTTTTTGAGACCTCATATTTTGATAAAATTAAAAACTTTTTCGGTAGTTTTTAACATCTAATTTTGTTTTTATTAATATTTACTTATCCAACCATCCTCTTTTCGGTATGTTTTGGAAAAGAGAAAATTCACTTTTTCGGCAATGGTTCCGAAAGAAAACCAATAAAAAATAAAGGCGGAATTATATATTATTTACTCTTTTTTGAATGCTAAAAAAGGTTGGTTGGTGGGACTGCCCAAAGGGCAGGACCCTTGGGGTTAAAGAAACAATATTTAACTGTGTTAAAAAAATACCGTATACTACCTCGGTGTGCAAAGGTAACATACGGTATGATATTTTATTGCCCATTATATCTTTTTAATCAGGAGAATTTAAAAATGACAAAACACATTTTTCATCGAAACAGCACACCTAACATTAAAGTAATATAATTTCATTTTTATTTCAAGATAATTTAGACATAGCGAAATAGACTATGCTAAACATCGTCCTTAAAAAAGAAGCACTTTTAAGTCCAGTAACATAGTCGGTAATAAGTAATATATGAACTTTTCTTATGTTTTTCTGCCCAAAAAAACGAAAAGTTGTTTTATGTTATAAGATTACGAACTGTCAAGATAACCCATCAGTCTGACAGGTTGCTTTGAAATTACTGGTACTACAATGTAGTATGTAACTCTTTTCTTGATTGTTTTAGGTGTAAGGTCTATTCTTAATACAATAGGTGTTTCGCAGGAATATGGGCATACTCCTGCTTCATCTAATTCTTTTACAACATCTTTGCTTTGTTCGAGAGTTTTGCTGCGGTGTTTAATTTTGTCATTAGTATCGTTAATCTGCTTTAACTGACGGAATTTGCGGTTCCGAATTCTTTTGGTATTATTAAACACCTTCTTTGCTTTATTTCGAAGGGTGTCTTCATTGCAAACTTCACCACCGATATGAAATTCATCGAGCAAATAATTCCAAACTGATTCAGTCAATCTTTTATTAGTAAGCAAGGTATAAAGATTAAGGTCTTCTGGGTAATATTTGTTTATGCGATAATCTTTGATTTCAAATTCGGTTCTACATATTTTAGGCATATATGAACAAATTTCTTCGCCGAGATTTATGTCTTGGTCTTTGAAATAGAATTTTAATTCGACATCACTATTTCCGATTGTTACACCAGTTTCATAAACATTCTGTTCCATACCAGAATGACCTTTAATCTTTTTAAAGAAGTTGAAAAGTTGTTGCTTCTCAAATTCACTTTTACAACGATTATCACGGTTAATATCAATACGACTTATGCAGTTAATATCTTTAAGTGAAATCGGTCTGCCAACCACTTTTGAAATGGTTGTTTCAATTTCTTTAATAGCAAGATGACTTTTGCCGAAATTGTATCCTAAAATATTTATGCCGTTTTGCATTGTTGCCGCAGAGAAGTCCATCCACAACCTTGGGCAGTGAATCTTATTTCTATAAAAGTTGTAATAATATCTGAAAGAAATACCGTTATAATTCTTGTGATAATAATTCTCATAAGGGTTCAGGAACTTATTTTTGCTCCAACCCTTTAATTGTTTCCACGGCATATTGATTACAAATGAGCACCAAATTGTATCAAGCATTCTTTCACCTCCTTTGTTTCGGTTTTTCCGAAATAATAAAAGGCTGAAAAATAAATTTCAAGTATTTTTGAGTATCGGATTACTTGAAATTTTAAAATTATTGTGTCAAACTTTCTTCAAAGGACGGTGATTATATGACCCAATCTGAAAGAACCTATCTTGAAGAAAAATTATTTCTACAAACCAACCTCGATACTAAACTTCGCTCAACAATAAAAAATGTATATGAGCAGTATAAAAGCACCTGCGATATTTTTCCTGATATGCACGAGGCAAAGTTTGGAATGTTATACTGTCGTATGATATTAGAAAACGATACGAATGAAATGCCACACTATAAGTCGATTATTTTCTATACCAAAGAAAGCCAGACTTCATACTATATGTATCGAAAGCAGGTCTTAAATTATATAAGTAAAGTATTGAAAAAAGAAAATGCCGTTGCGGAGTAATTGCTCTGCAACGGTATTTTTAACCCTTATAACCTGTGTCAAAATATGGTTAGTGCCGACTATATTATACAACCGTTTTTTAACCATATAATACGGTCTATTATTAACCATAGTATTTTTTCCGCCCAACCTCTCTGCGATATTTATAAAAAAGAAATTGTATTTAATAAATTACCAAAAATAAGCAATTAAAAAAACACAATTATAAACCGATTGATTTTAAAATCGATACCCTCATTTACCTTCAATTTACCAAAAAGGGTCGTGAACTATATAAAATACTATCAAAATGGTAGTATATCTACCTGTAATCGTCCGTCAAAAATCATCTTCCGACTACATTCGACTGGCGGTGCAGAATTTTAAATATTATTTTTAACCCCTTCTATTTTAAGGGTTACGGCGAGTGGATAAAAATATTTTTAAAATAGGCTGACAATCATAGCGCTTACGCGCTATAATTTTTATACTCAAAAAATCATTAAAAAGGCAGGTAATAAAATGAATTTAAAAACCGAAATTTTTGATAGTATAATCACAGCAGCAACCCAGATATTAGAAGATAATATCGAACCGTCCTCTCTTCAAAATTCTCAATTCAAAGTGTATGCAAAGCAATATGCCGATAATCTTCTGTTAAAAACTTTTCACTGTCCAAACGAAGAATATAAGGCCCCAGAATTTCTTATTAGAAATGCTTTTACGGCGGGGTTCTTTTGTCAGATGTTAGATACACTTTCTGATAAAGACGATTTTGAAAAGACAGAATTCATCACTTCGGTTTTGAGTAATGTTTATTCGCTTCAAGGCAAGATGATTGGTCTGCTTTTAAACTCGGACGGCGAAAGCATCAAGGAGCATTACGAAAATATAATGGAACTTTTGGCAATCGAATGCCGCCCATTTCTTACCTATCAAAATATTGATGAAGCACCTTTAAACCATCTATATACAGTATTTGCAACCTTATTCCTAATTGGTTGTTCAATTAAAATTGACTATAAAATCGCATAAAAAGAAAAATGCCATCGGCGGTGACGTCGATGGCATTTTCTATCACATTTTTTCAATTTAGAAAGAAGCATATTATGGTAGATATTTTATACTTCCGAATTAATGATAATCTTTCGCTAAAATAATTGCAAGAAATTATTTCTTTTTAGAAAATTCCTTCATAAGACCGTTTAAGATTTCCTGTTGTCGCTCGGTGAGACCGTCACCGTGCTTTGCGGTGTCCTTAAACTCAAAATCGATGGTTTGAAGAATATCTTTTTGTGCATCCGAAAGACCTGCTACCGACACCATCTCGTTTTTATCAATACCAACTAAATAATCAAGGCTCACATTAAATACAACGGCAATCTGAGTTAATACATCAAGCGGTGGCACTTTGATATTGTTTTCATAACTGGATATTACCGATTTGCTTCGCTCTACTTTTCTGCCTAATTGCTCTTGCGACATCTTGTGTTGTTCACGAAGTTCTCTAATACGAAGTCCAAAATCAAACATATTTAATCACCTACTATAAGTTCTCTTATAGTAAATATTTTATAACTCTTGTGTTTTGTAATCGAAAATTGTATAATATAATTGTTCACTATTCAAAAACATTTATGCAAATGGGGTTTGATATTGGAAAATAAAGTGTGCTGTTGCTTTGGACACAGGGATATCTGGGGTTCGGTTCCAAGCCTCACCAATGTATTAGAAAAACTAATAGTAGAAGAAAATATCACTATTTTTATGACTGGTGGTATGGGTGACTTTGACGGCAAGTTCGCTTCTGCTGTTAGGACACTCAAAAGAAAATATCCCGATATAAAACTGCTTCTCGTAAAACCATACTTCTCTGGCGAACTCAATACCAACAAAGAGTATTATGAGTATATGTATGATGAAGTGGTTATTCCTGATGTCGTTGCAGGTGTTCATCCCAAAGCAGCAATAACAAAGAGAAATCGGTGGATGGTAGAAGAAAGTGATTTTATAGTTTCGTATGTAATAAGGGACTTTGGCGGTGCTTATACCGCAATTAAATATGCTACCAAATTGGGTAAGAAAACTATATCGGTTTTAGAAAAATAAAAATTTTTAAAATTTTTTTCAAAATTATAAAACCGATTGCATTTCTAATTCCCCTTAATTATCGTAAGGGACAAAACCCAGAACAAAAAAATACAAATTTTAGGAGAATGAAAAATGGAAGCAAACAAACAAATCACAGCAAATACTCAACTCGGTGTTTATGTAAAACAGATGGATACCAATGACAAGGCAGTTATTATTACTGCTACCAACAAGTATGTAAATGCCAAAAGAGGCAACGGCAATATTGAAGCCGCTTACAATGAATTACTTAATACAATTAAGGCGATGGAAAGCAAGTACGGTTTTAATGCTTTTGAAGAAAATGCCGATGTTAAAGCAATTATTGAAGAATTTGCTGCAAAAGTTGAGCAAGGAACTAATCTGATTACTGGTAAAACATCATACACCTGCAATTTTAAAAGCACTGAGGAAGCAAACATTTGGCTCGCTGGTCAAAACAATGTAGTTATTAAAAAGATGTCTGTTGCTACAACAGGTGCGGGTCATAAAGTAACTAACATAACATTTGAATATGTTGTATCCGAGCAACCGCTAAATAATAAATATCAAGTGACAGAAGTAACCAAAACCCGTTTTTATCTTAAAAGTAACCCTGAAAAATTCCGCCGCAAATGGCAAGAAAAGAATCCGCAATACACATTTATTACAAGTGTAGCAAGACATTATGCAATGAGACTTGTTGGCGGAAATGCAGGATTTATCAAAATTATTAATGAAAAGCATATAGTTCTTTATTCGTTTAAGTGTAATTAAGAAAAGTTGGGGAAGTAAAAAATGAAATATTGTTCTAATTGTGGTAAAGAAATCTTGGACGATGCAGTTATTTGTCCTATGTGTGGTTCTATGCAAGAGAAAACCGAACAAAAACCTGTAAAAGATAAAATGAATATCGTTTGGTTTATTATTTCGTTTGTTTGGTGGTGGGTCGGCATAATTCTTTATTTTGCTTTTAGGAATAGTTCGCCCTATAAAGCAAAAGTTTGTATATCGGGTACACTTGCTGCTTTGGTAATCTCAATAATAATTTTTATTATTATTGGAATTAGCAGATTGTTAGGCATTGTATTTTAAGGAGAAATTAAAATGAAATATTGTTCTAATTGCGGTAAAGAAATCTTTGACGATGCAGTAATATGTCCTATGTGCGGTTCTATGCAAGAGAAAACCAAACAAAAACCAGTAAAGGATAAAATGAATATATTTTGGTTTTTAATTTCTTTCTTCTGGTGGTGGGTAGGTATAATTCTTTATTTTGCATTTAGAAAAAGCAACCCACAAAAAGCAAAGGTGTGTATTTCTGGAACAATAAGTGCTTTCGCGGTTCTTGCAATTCTATTTGTGGGAAGTCACATAATCGCATTGATTGATATATTGTTTTTTAGAGGTTAAAATTAGGAGATAGGAGAATAATGAAAGTTACACCAAGAAATATAGCAATTGTTCTTTGGGCTTTGATACTTACTGCATTACAAATAGCAATACAGGATTTGTTTAATTTTATTCCTTTGTTTTTTCTTAAATGGCCTATTTATATTAATGTTATTATTATTTTATTATTTGTTATTTCAAGTCTCCGTTGGGAAAACAGTAAGTTTGATAAGTTCTTAAAAAGAATGTCTGTTATCAATATTCCGCTAAATATAGTAATATGGGTTATGGCTTTGATTTCTTTTATAAATGGCACTATCAACTGCAATCCCGTTGTATTCTATGTTTTGTTTGGAATTAATGCATTTCTCACCATTACTAAAATACCCAAAATGTTTAAGAGTAAAGAAGATGAAAAATCTGGGGCAAACCAATAGCAAAATTTGGGGTAATATGTTATAATTGCTCGTAGAGCAACAAAAGGGGTGCTCGTCATCCCTTTTTATATTTAAGAAGTAAGGGGTCCGAAAATGGAAAAGGAACAATTAGTGTCCCTCGTTACGAAAGCACAACAGGGCGATAACGAAGCCTTAAACTGCCTTTTTAACGAGTTTTACAACGACTTATATTATTTCGCATTGAAGACTGTAAAAGACGATGAGACATCATTAGATGTCACACAAGAAGCATTTGTTGAGATTATAAATACTCTCGGCAACTTGAAAGAGCCTGCCGCCTTCGTTACTTGGGCAAAACAGATTACATATCATCAATGCACCCGATATTTTAAGAAGAAAAAAGATGTGCTTGTCGATGAAGACGAAGAAGGCAATACTGTATTTGATACATTAAAAGAAGAAAAAGCCGAGTTCATTCCTGATGAGGCACTTGATAAGGCAGACTTCAAGAAGACCGTAATGGGTATTCTTGATGAACTATCCGAAGAACAACGGTCTGCCGTTATGATGTACTACTTTGATGAGATGTCGGTAAAACAAATTGCCGAAATACAAGGTGTATCGGAAGGTACGGTTAAGAGCCGACTTAATTATGCCCGAAAAGCAATCAAAAACAGTGTTGAAGAATACGAAAAGAAGCACAACATCAAACTCCATGCCATTCCGTTCTTCCCGTTCTTCAAGTGGTTGTTCGATGGTATGTTCGAAGGCAGTATGCCTACTGCTTCGGCAGAAATTATTGCCGAAGGTGTTGGTGCTGCAACGGGAACTACCGTTACTGTTGCGACTACCACTGCAACCGCTACTACCGTTGCAACAACCACTACTGCAGGTGCGGTAGGTATCGGTGCAAAAATCGCCGCAATGCCTATTGTAACAAAAATTATTGCAGGTGTTGTTGCCGTTGCCATCGTTATCGGTGGCGGAACCACCGCCGTTCTGCTTTCTCAAAAGGATAATACACCAACAAGTGCGGATTCTCAAATTGATTACTCATATAGAACCGAATATATGACCTCGTGGAATTACGAACAAGCATTAAATTATTATCACGGTTGGTTAAATGACTTTGATATGCCTTATTTCAATTCTGTTGATGAAGTGTCTGTTGATGTCGCAGTTCGTTTTGGTTATAGCGAATGGGCAGGTACCTATCAAGGTGAATGGGATATGGATAGTCTTGTTGGAGACCAAAAAGCATTATTAAAAGCATTTTTTGGACGAGAATTCGATTTCACTAAATTGACTGGCGAATATGCTACCTATAATGCGGAAAAAGGTATTATAACGGTAAATAAAGATAAAACTAATATTTATAATGCAGACAGTTGGCGGTCCGATACAGGTAAACCCATAGATAACGGCGATGGAACTTATTCTATCATAATTCGTGATTATAGAAACAAAGTTAATACATTGCCTGATGATATTAAAGATGGTGAATATGTTGTTGATGAAGAAAACGGCGGATATTTCACCTTAACCCACAGTGGACGGCTCACCATCGAGAAAAAAGACGGTTTTTGGGTGCTAAAATCATATACAAAGGCTGATTTGCAGTCTGGTGGTGATTCTTCATCAGAAACAACCACAAGCGAAGGTTCTTCGTCAAATAATACTGATACTACAATCGATACAAGCAAACCGTCTACACCGAGTACCAGCACATCTACAAATACACCCACAACTTCAACCATAAATTATATGACCGCCGATAAAATTGAAAATACTAACTGGACATATACAACTTTTAGTAATGAAATATCAAATTATATTCTAAATAATTTTGAGAGTTCTTCGATGGGACTTGATTCGGCAAATGGCAAATATTATGGAGAATGGTATCTTTGTGAGGAAGACACCTTTTCAAATTTCAATATAATGGGTTATAAGTGTTATGATGATAGTCTCGCTAGTTATATCGGTGTTGACCAAAGCAAAGTTAGTTATATCGGTGCAGGTTATCAAATGGCACTTGATACTGGTGAAAAAACCAAGGCATCTTTTGATGTTCTTAATAGATATTATGAATTTGCTTGTGAAACAGAAAGTTTTGCTATTGAATGTATAGAAAGAGATATTAATAAATTATGTGAATTTTCTGGCATTTCACAATCCGAAATTAAGGAAACAAATTATTCGTTAAACCAAAGCACATATTCAGATGTAGTCAAAGGCAAAAAATCATTGAATATAACATTTTTCAACGAACTGGTAGGACAAAACGAATTAAGTATGTCAGGTAACGATTATAACGGTGTGAGTGCATCTATTTCTTGCGAAACAAGAGACGGAATTCTGTATTATATGTTGACAGTAACAATAAATTAAATGCACAGATACAGATAAAAAATAATTTTTTTAAAATTTTTTCAAAACTATAAAACCGAATTAAAACTTAAATTCCCTTTATAAGTGTAAGGACAAGAAATCGAGTCCAAAAACACTGATAAAGGGGATTTTTATTATGAAAAAAATCGTAGCAATTTTTTTATGTTTGGTATTTGTATTATCGCTTACCGCTTGTGGTAAAAACGATACTGCAAAAACTAACACCGATACTACCGAACCTACTGTTTCGGCAGTGGCATCAATAACCAATGAGCCAGATAGTGATGATGAAAGTGAAAGTAATGAAACCGTATCATCCGACACCGCTATTGATTTTAGCGAAGTATCAAGTTTTGATGATTTCGTAGAAAAGATGGACGAAAGTGGTTTTAAGACCACCGAAACCAAAACGGAAAACGGTATTATTGTAAAACTCGAAACTCCTACAACTAATACTGATGATAAAACCACAACATCTACACCTGCGATACCTTCCATTGATGTTGTTGTAAGACCTACCGAGCCCACACCTACAAAGCCCGAAAAGGATAAAACCTCTTCCGAAGAAACATCTGCTCCCGAAAAGGAAGAAGTTCCCGAGCCTACCGTTCCTGTCGAGCCAGAAACACCTTCAAACCCAGAAGAACCATCGCCCGAAGAAGTGAAGAAGCCTGAATATACTTATACAACAAGTCAGAAGCACGAAAAACTTCACTACACAGGTCGTTATTTATATTCCACTCTTAATGCCGAGCAGAAGCAGTGGTATCAAAAGATTGATACTGCCGTTAACAATCTCGAAGAAAGAGTAATTTTAAATGCTACCAATTTAACCGAAAACAGAAATTATTATATTCTCTATCTATATTTGTTTGATAACCCCGAACACTTCTATCTTGTAAATCAAGTTATGGTAACAACTTCTGATGGCGGTGGATTATTACTCTATTATGCTGTCGGCAACAACAAAGGTGATTACTGCGGATACGGTTATGGTTCGATGACTAAAGAATTAAAGGACAAAATCATTGCAAAGAAGCAAACTTTTGAAAAAGAAGTCAACCGTATTTTAAGCACCATCCCTGCAAATGCACCTGATGTATGGAAAGAGAAACTTATTTATGACCGAATTTTAATTGATAGCCACTATAATCGTAGTGCCAAGTGGGACGGACTTGCAAACGACAATTGGACAGCATACGGCATACTCGTAAACAAAACTGGTGTTTGCGAATCTTATTCAGAAGCATTTCAAACCCTTTGCCTTTATGCAGGTATCAACTGCACAAGTGTTAGAGGTACAGCAGGCGGCGGTCACAAGTGGAACTGTGTGGAACTCGATGGCGAATGGTATATGTGCGATATTACATTCGATGACCCCATCGGCGGAGAAGAAGGTGCAGCATATCATTCCTACTTCAATCTCACATCGGAAAAGATGGCAGAATATAACCACGATTGGACAAATTCCGATTTCTCTGTACCGAACTGCACAGGCACAAAGTATTCATATTTCAATTATTTCTTTGACTAACAAGAAAGGGGGAATAATATGTGCTTACTAACATAGAGAAAACAGGTCATTACAACCTGTATTATATATTCAAAGAAGATAAAGAACAAAATCAGTTACAAAAAAGCGAGGCTTTAATTCTATGGAATAACATTCTCAAAGCCCTGCAAAAAAACAGTAAAATTCAAAATTAAAGGAGACTAAAAATTATGAAAGATTTTAGAAAAGAAACATTTAATATTATGTGCGAAGGTGTGCTACTTGCTTATAGCAAAGAGCAGGAAAAAGTTTTTGAAATTCTTGCTGGTCGTCCGCTTTCATCCGTATCAGAAAAAGATATGAGAAATTATAAGAAGAATGCAAAATTGTGGGAAATCCTCACTAATGTAAGAAATGAGGAATTACCTCTAAAAGAAGACGGTACAGTTGATATGACAAATTACAAAAAGATTGATGTCGAAAAACATATCAATAAACAGATTGACAATATAATGGAAGCAACATTTTGGATGAAATTAAATGATTATATTGGAGCACCTGTTTTTAATGTTCGAGAAATGTTAACTGCGAATAAAGAATAAAAATAAAAGGAGTGTTTAGTTATGAATAAATCAAGACGAGCAGCATTATATGAATTACCAACGAAACTTCAAAATTCAAAAGAAGAACTTGGAAAAATTTTGGAAGAGGAAGAAGAATGCTATAAATACATTTCCGAAAAATTCAAATATAGCAAACGAGCAAAGGAAAGTGAAGAAGTGATTGGCCAAATTCAAGAAGCATACAAACTAATTGATGAAGCAATCGATATATTGATGAAATATCTTCTTATTGATTATACATAAAAAATGAGTAATCAATACCAGCCGTCCTCTTTTCATAACTCACAAAGAGCGATGAAAATAAATTAATTCCTCTAAATAACAGCAAATTGAAATATATTATGGGTCATACTTAAATTTTCCTTCAAATAATTAAATTCCTCAATAAACATTTTTTCATTTTCAACGATTGACCCATAAAACTTTTCCTTCTAAAATCTTTAAGTCTTTTTAAAAACTCATTTCTTTTTGTGGGTTATGAAAGAAGGACGGGTGGATAACAAAAAAGCACGGTAACGTTCCGTGCTTTTTTGTTGTTTTAAGCCTATTATGTAGTTTTCTTGAAAAATTTTTAGATTAATTTTAGATTCTTCTTACAGTAAAAACTTTAATTTTTTAAGGAGAAATTTAATTATGATGAACTACACACAAACAAAGGAAATACATAGAGGCGAAGTTTATATGGTTGACCTCGGCAGTGTTGAAGACAGAGAAAATCCTCTGTTTGCAAAAAAGAGAATGGGAATTTGCATTTCAAATGAGAAATGTAATAGACACTCTCCAATTTTAAGTTTTGTTTTTCTTTCGAGCAATACCTCACAAGCGAAACTTAAACTTCCGACAAGAGTTTTTGTAAGTGCGGTAGAAACTGGTCGTAAGGATAGCACCGCAGCCTGCGAACAGATAGTTTCGGTTCCGAGAGATAGTATTATTAGATATGTAACCAAGTTATCTAATGATACTATGCAAAAAATCGATAATGCCGTAAAAATACAACTTTCTTTATAAATATTTTTCATTTGGTTCCTCCCAAAACAAATGTAAGAAATCTTTCATCACTCTATGTAGAAAAAGTCTCCCGCTTGCGCGGGAGACTTTTTTCTTTGATGGGTAAGATAGCAACTGCGGTCAGTGTGGCAACAATAACCGTTTCAATAGAAACGAAAATATAATCAAGCAATATAACATCATAAATTATATGATTGTATATACAAACGGATAACAAAATAGCATAAGCAAGGAAAATTGCTGCCATAAAGATTTTTCCGTATTTTTTATCAAATAGGTCTATTGCCATAGCCCCCAAAGTGTATATTAAAAAGACATAGCAATAGATTATATTTTTAGACATCGCTTGAAGCAGACCATTCATAATCGCTGTAAAAAAGATTATACCGATATTCATAAGCACCACCTTTAATGAAAATTCAAAATTTTCTCGTTATACTGTTTTGTATATTCATCATAAGACAAGTTTCCGATGTTTTCATAGATAATTCTTTTCTGACCGTTCTTATATCGCATTAGGTCAGTAGTTAAATCAACAAAATATCGTTTTGAACCTGTTTCAATGAAGTTGTAACTATGATAATTTAAAAGATTTACCCGTACATCGCAAACAAAGACTTTCATTTCGGGGAAAATGGTGTTGAAGACAATTTTTAGATAGCAGGAGTAATCAAAGCATAACCCTTTCTTTTCCTTGACAAAATTATCAAAATCAAACGATTGAAAAATGATGAAAGGGCGGTGATAGGTGTATTCGGTGCAAATTTCATTATTTAATCGAATAATTAATTCTTCCGCCGTCTTACAATCGCCGTAACGGTTTAAAATATATTCTTTATTCTCGGCACTAATATTACAGGTGGCAGCACTTACAGTTCCAGTTCGGTTTTGGTTGTATGTGGTTGCGAACGACATACAAATCACTACCACAAGCAAAATAGAGAGAATTATACTAATAATTTTATTTTTCATATGCTTTTACCTTATTATAGAAAGTGCTTGATTTCATACCAAGTCGTTTCATTGCTTCAACTGCTGTAATTTCACCTTTTCGCCAGATTTTTACTACCTTTTCAAAATCGGGGTGTGTGATTGGTTTTCTTCCTTTGTAAACACCCTTTGATTTTGCTATGGCAATGCCTTCGGCTTGCCTTTGATGTAAATATGATACTTCAAGTTCGCTAATAGCGGCAAAAACAGTGAGCATAAATTTACCAGCAGGGGTGTTAGTGTCTATTGCTTCCTTTTTAGAGACAAAATTAACATTTTTCTTTGTGAGTTCTTCAACAAGGAATAATAAATCTTTTGTATTACGAGCAAATCTGCTTATTGCTTCTACTACTACCGTATCGCCTTCACGAACAAAAGATAACATTTTCTGTAACTCTGGGCGGTCAAGTGTTTTTCCTGTCATTTTGTCTATGAAAATTTGCTCAACACCGAGTTCTTTCATTAAAACCTCTTGTCGTGCTTCATTTTGTTCGGCAGTACTAGTTCTGATGTATCCGATTTCCATTAAATATGTTTTCCTTTCTTCCAAATAGGGTGTGAATTTGTTTTTGTATATTCAAAAATTCAATTTTCAACCCTATTTGGGATATTTTTTTATTCTTTAATTGGGGTATACCTTAAATGAACATGGATTTTTATACTTGTTCGTGGCTTTTATCATAGATTGCTTCGCATAGTAAACGACAGGCAGTTTTAAAGCCAACTAAAAAAGCAGAATATTCTAAATGGCAGGAAGTTAGTCCGATTTTATCTGCATAGATATTAAGAAGTTCTTTCTGTTCATCAGTCATAGTTTTTTCGAGTTTTTCTCTTGCATCACTTGCTTCCCTTAAAGACTTATTATATTCAATATTTTTAACCATAGGTCTATCAAATAGATTAAGGTTTCCGTAAAAAAGGTCTTTTATGGTTTTGCTTGTCATTATTTCACCATCCTTTATTCATCATTCAATAGTTCATCGGTTCCGAAGATTTTATATGCCGTAGCATTTCTTCGGTTTTGAGTTTCGATAACAATGGTACTTACACCTTGAGGTAAAGTAATTGTTAATTCTCGCTTGGGCATAGACGGGCAGAAGTGTATTTGCCCGTCACGGTCTTCGTACTCTAAAATCAGAATTTTCATTGCCACACCTCCTTAAAGTATGTAGGTGGCACCGTCTGGCTCGGTGCCGATGAAGGAGGAATTTTGAATTGGAAAGAATTTAATTGGTGCCAGATAGACATAAAAAGAAATGGAGAAAAATGAAAAGACTTACATACAGAATCCGCCTTAAAAAACGGAATAGTATGTAAGTCTAAAATTCTTCAAAATATATGTTAATCTCTATTTATTTGACACATTAATTATACCATATTTTTCATTTAAAGCCAAGCCCTAAATGAAAAGTTTTAAAAGATTTTCCGCCCGTCCTCTTGCCAAAACACTTAAAAAGAAAAAATGGTATAATTGCAGATTTATTTCGGTTTGTTTATGTGTTGGGAGCATTATTTCTATTTATTGAATTACGAATAGAGGGTGGGTGGTAAATGTCTTTTATATGTAAGTATTGATTTTTTAAGTAATATATATTATAATATAAATGCAATCAGTTTTTGCAACAAAAAAGGGCAAAAACGACCATTTTTATAAAAAATTGAAAAACCTCGTAAGCCCTTGTAAATAAAGGGTTTACGGGGTTTTGTTTGAATTGGTAAACTTGGTGAGGCATTACGCCTTACCACTGATAGACTTGACAGTAAAAACTTCTATGCTTTTAATCCCAGCTTTATTCCAGGTAAAAAGTAATATAAAAACACCCGTAAGTATAACACTTACGG
>JAGBBI010000180.1 GCA_017938565.1 Clostridia bacterium | reverse complement strand
TTCTTTTTTAAGCGTCAATGTTCATCCAAGCCTCCTCTCGATTGTATTGTTCCTCTTTCGCATCGAATACATCATATATAGTACCAATTACAATATCATTATATTCTTTTGATACGAAATATCCTGTCTTTGGGTCGACGATTATAATTTCTGTCAAAGACGTTGGAAGTTCACCATCTTCGAAAGCCTCAAAGTCTGAATTTGACATATTTTCAAGAGCCTTGGCGAAACGTTCCCTTACTTGTTCAATTCCAAGTTCTTTTTCTCGTTTCATACGTACTTCATAGTCGGACTTAATTTCATCCCAATCCATATTACATTCCTTAAGGAAAGGTATATTCCACTCAGGATGTCTAAGCCAAAAACGTATCTCCTTATCTTCCATAGTCATAAGTTGTTCATAAGTATCTTGGTCTGATTCCTTGTTAGGGAAACCACTACAAAGTTCACACTCTTCTTCTGTAAAATAAGGTCTATTATCGGGATTTGTAATCAAAATACGATTTCTGATATCTGGATGAAAACATACTAACAGCGGAGTAATTCTCTTATTAAACTGTTCAATGTATTTTGGTACATTATATTCCATTCCATCTTCACAGAAAACATCTACTTCTGATTCAATAACCTCAGTTGGAATAAGTTGACAATTAAGGATAATTTCATCCTCTATTGTTATTTCAGGGTGATGCTTTTTAACATAATCAATAAGCGAAAGTTTAGACTCTTTTGGTGCAAGTTTTCCATCTATATTATTAGTTTTCCATTCTTTTTCAAGCGTAACTTTCATATCTTTCTTATCACCAAACATACCGTCCACAGTATAATAGTGTGTTACTTTCTTAACATCTGCCTGTGATTTAGACTTACCCGTATTAATATAATATATGGTTTCACCCATATGTACATTAAGGTTATTCTTTAAAGCCAATTCCATCCAAGCCTGTCTTGATTTAGGTCTTCCCGCTTTTGTAATAGTATTGCAATCAATAATATAATCCTTTAAAGATTTCTTGATTTTACCTTTAGAGGCAATCATCTTAATAGGAATATCATAATTGTAAATTTTCTCTACATAAGCGTAATACTCTTCAAGAAATTCCTGTCCTTTTTTTCTTTCAAGAAGTCTGATTCCCTTTTCAAGGAACTTTGCAATATAATCAGGCATTTTCTTTGACTTAATAGTATTACCAACCATTTTAATATCTTTAGGGTAATCTTCTTCAGGGAAGTAGTCGGCATAATTCTTTCTTGAGAAGTTAATTGTTGCTGCAACGATTTCATCAATTCCAAGTCCCATTTTATTTACGCAATTTGGGCCATAGTGGAAATCTCGCATAAACAAGTCATTAAACTCAGCAACGTCTGCCTGAAACCCTGTATATTTTTTACCCTCCTCAGTAACACGAGAAAGTCCTGTGCTAATATATGGATTTTCATCTGTATATCTAAAATTACCATCATCAGGCAACTTAAAGTTGAAACCATCGGTGTCACCTACAATTGGCTGATAGCCAAGATTATTAAAATAATAAATCATAAGTCTCAATGCCATTCTTCCCGTACAAGTAGTTCTCTCCGCACAATCAATTGAAGCCCAATTAAATACGTTTGGAGCACCATATGAACCAAAGAATGAGTTACCAAAAATTTTCAAAGGCAACTGTTTTTTATCATTAAAGGCTTCCTCCGATTTAAGGCGTTCCATTTCTAATCTAAGGGCATTACCCTCTTCCTTTGTGGCATAATCTTTATTCTGCAAGCGTTCTTTTATCTTTTCAGCCGCTTTTGATGCCTTTTTACCGAGTCCCTTATATTTTTCTCGGTTCGTAAGAACATACTCAAGGAAGTGAAGCATTGCACCCATAAGGTCTTTCGAGTCACTAATACCCCAAGTAAGGATAATTGACGGATAAAGTGAGTTATAGTCAAACTTTGCAACATTGTCAACAAACCCTACTTTTAGAAGACGAGACAGTCCTCCCGTAAAAGTTTTGCTTTCTCCAAACGGAGGAATTGCAAGTTCATTTTCATAACTCCAAGCAAGCATCATTGCTTTCCACTGACCCGCAGTACCCATTGTACAACACTTCTGAAAAGGTACAGGTAACATCTTACAGATAAGGAAGTTTGATGTATTATAACGATGTTCTACCTTATCGCACTCCCAAAGGTCATCTAAAAGATACCTATTCACAATATACTGTCCTGTTACCTCTTCATAACCATCAAGAATAATGTTCTTAGTATATACCGTAAATTTATCCCCGTTTTTACCCTTTCTTGTGGTAGCATTGGTGTTTTCGAGTTCGATACTTTTAATGTATTCATCATAAAGATAT
>JAGBBI010000021.1 GCA_017938565.1 Clostridia bacterium | reverse complement strand
GTTGCTTATTGGCGTGAGTGTGTATGGTGAGATAACTAATTTAAAGCCGTCGGCCAGAGCAATATATTTTGACATAAAAGATACTGAATGTGCGTTGCCATGTGTTTGTTTTGATCAATACTTAATGAAAGATTTTAAGTTTGGGGATAGGGTTACTATTGTTGGTAAACTCAATTATTATGCAAAAACGGGTAAACTTAGTTTTATTGTATCAAAAATAGAGAAGTTTGGGGTTGGAGATTTATATAAGCAATATATTGAATTAAAGGCGAAGTTAGAAAAGGAAGGCGTGTTCGATGAAAGGTACAAAAAAGACCTCCCTAAATTTCCTAAAAGAGTTGGAGTCGTAACAAGTGAAACGGGCGCGGTTATTCGTGATATTGTTCGTGTGGCAAGAAAAAAGAATAGAACAACCGAAATAGTTTTGTTTCCCGTGAAAGTTCAAGGTATTGGTGCTGACAGTGAAATTATTAAAGGTGTAAAATTTTTAGATTCCTATAATGTAGATTTAATAATAGTCGCAAGGGGTGGTGGTTCGTTTGAAGACTATCAGCCGTTTAACACCGAGCAGGTTGTAAGAACAATTTTTGAATGCAATAAACCTGTAATAAGTGCAATTGGTCATGAGAACGATTGGTCGCTCATAGATTTTGTGGCTGATGTAAGGGCAAGTACGCCAAGTGTAGCAAGTGAAATTGCTTTTTTTGATGAAAAAGCATATATGCAAAGCCTGTATGAAATTTTAAAACATCCGGTGTTAAGGCTGGAAGAATCTTATAAAAACAAAAAGCTTTATTTTGACAATATTGCAAACCGTATGTCAGAGCAGTGTAAAAGGCTAATTCAAAAAGGAAAACAAGATTTAGGAGAGATATCAAGTAAGGTGGTGCATTCGATTGATAAAGTAATTGATGGGTATTCTAATGTCTTGGATAAGTTGTCGATTAGATTAAGTGGTGCAAATCCGATTGAGATTATGAAAAGAGGTTTCTCTCAGATTAAAGATGGTAATGGTAATGTCGTAAAGTCTATTACATCTCTTAATGTCGGAGATGATATTGAGATGCGATTGATGGATGGACGAGTTTACTCATTGGTAACAAAAATTGAGGAGAGTGGAAAATGAAAGCGGAAGAATCAGTTAAAAGATTAGAAGAAATTGCGAAGGCGTTAGAGTCTCAAGACTTAGATATTGAGAGAGCAACAAAATTGTTTGAGGAAGGTGTTTCTATAATAAAAGAGAACTATGAACAATTAAAATCGGCTTCTGCAAAAGTAACAATTTTAAAAAATGAATTGGATAAATATTCTGAAATAAAGTTTGATTGTTTTGATGAAGATAAATAAATATTTCGACAAAATATGAAGAATATTAAATAATTTAAAAAAAGAAACTATCCTTATACATAACGTATAAGGATTTTTTATGTTAAAGAGATTGCTTTTTTATGTTTTAAATTTTTATATATTAATTATATTAAGTATGTTTCCATTTATGGAATCGGCAAATCAAAGCATTGCTATGAGTGGAAATATATGCCCTTTTAATGTGTTTGAAAAAATAAAACAAATAATTATTCCAAGTGCAAAGGTTGAAGAAGGGCTCGAATCGGCTGAGAGGCTTAAAGTGTATGTAAGTGGAAGACCTATTGGATTTTCGATTGATGGTGCGGGTGTAGTGGTTGTTACAATGGGCGAAATAAAAACTAGTGAAGGATATGTTAATTCTCCTTGTTTAGATGCAGGCATTCAGTCTGGTGATATAATAAAAAAGGTGGATGGTATTGACATTACAAGCGGAGAAAGGCTTATCGATGTTGTAAATTCTAGAAATGGTGGGTTGTGTAATATAGAATTTGTAAGGGATGGAGAGTCGAGAGTCGTTGGTGTTCAGCCGGTTTTTGATGAGTTCGCTTTATCGTATAGGCTTGGTGTTTGGGTAAGAGATAATGCAGTTGGCGTGGGAACTGTTACATATGTAACGCAAGATGATTCATTCAGTGCACTGGGTCATCCTATAACAGATCTTGATACGTCAACGATTTTTCCAGTTGGTGATGGAAGTGTATATAAGTGTTCAATAATTGGAGTAAAAAAAGGTGTAAAAGGCGAACCTGGAGAATTAAAAGGATTGTTCTTAAAAACCTCGAATGAAGTTGGGATGGTTTTAAGCAATACTACCGCAGGAGTTCGTGGCAGATTTGTTTCTGGAGAAGCAAGTGCTATGTTCAAAGATTCTGAACTTGCCGAGGTTGCTTTAAGAAAGGAAGTGAAAGCAGGCGACGCTTCTATATATACAACCATTGATGGAAGCGAGCCGAAACATTATAAAATTGAAATAATAAAAACAAATCATATTAACGCCTATGGGAATAAGTGTATGGTTATACGTATTACAGATGAAGAGTTGTTGGCTAGAACAAATGGTATTGTGCAAGGTATGAGTGGAAGTCCTATAATCCAAAACGGGAAGTTGGTTGGCTGTGTAACACATGTTTTTATTAACGACCCTGCCAAAGGGTTTGCTGATTTTATAGATTTGAACTGACAAACATTAAAAATAATTCAAAAATATTCAAAAATATTCAAAAATATTAAAAATTCGTTGGACATTTTATTATTTGTTTGATATACTTGTATTTACTTAGCTAGACAAGAGGAGGTCTCATGCAAAGTATAATAGATAAGCAATGTCAATATGAAGTTACACAATTTTTAATGGGGTACCCTTTTAACACATCGCAAATAGGTTATGATTATTTAATTGATTCTATAGTTATGGTTTTGGAAATGGAAAGGGGTAAAAGACTAAGGCTAGGAAAAGATATTTATTCAGAACTTGCAAAAAAATTAAATGTTAATTTAAAATACTATGAAAAGTCAGTAAGGCAAACTTTGTTGACAGTTTCAGCAAATTGCAGAAATAATACTGACATTGTTTATCCAAATGAGGCAGTGAGGTTGGCATTTAAAGCGCCAACTGCAAAAAGTTTCATTTATACAGTAGTAACACAAATTTTATTAAACAGAAAAGCCAAACAATTAAATTATGCAACCAATTAAAATGGTTGTAATAATTTAATATTTATGCTAAACTTAATAAGTAGATTTATTTAAGTTAGGAGTTGAGTTTTGGCTAGTATTATTGATGAGTTAAATGAAGAACAAAAATTGCCAGCGTTAAAAACCGAGGGACCCGTATTGGTAACTGCGGGGGCGGGAAGCGGAAAAACAAGATTGTTGACACACCGAATTGCACATCTTGTACAAGATATGAATATATCTCCGTCAAATATTCTTGCTATTACCTTTACGAATAAAGCGGCAAATGAGATGAAAGAGAGGCTATCAAAGCTTCTCTCTTTTGGTGTGCAGGGAATGTGGATTTTTACTTTTCACTCAATGTGTTCAAGAATACTTAGAATTAATGGGGATAGAGTTGGGTTAGATAAAAACTTCTCTATTTATGGTGATAGTGAAAAGGAAAGACTTATTAAAAGAGTGCTACAAAATAATCCTGAATTTCTAAAACTTGAAAAAAACAAATTAAAGCCTGAAACTGTTGCGTGGCATATTTCAAATGCTAAAAATGAGTTGCTTTCACCTGATGAATACGCTTTAAAGATAAAAAGAGATATTTATGCAAACATAATTATCAAGGCATACCAAGATTATCAAAGGGAACTATTAATAGCAAACGCTGTTGATTTTGATGATATGCTCTGTAAAACCTATGAATTGTTATTGAACAATGAAGATGTTAAAGAATTTT
>JAGBBI010000179.1 GCA_017938565.1 Clostridia bacterium | reverse complement strand
TTGAATGAGTGGTTGTTTAATAACAAATTAGGCAATTGCTTATTTGAGGTATATACGTCAGGAAAAGGAATGGAGAGAAGTCTGGGACATTTTAGATTTACTGGTACTAATATAAAATATGATAAAAGAACTCGTCAAATGTATTATGCAAATTATGGGTATAAAGAAAATATTGACGCAGATAATTTTGTTTATTACACAAAGCCTATGATTGGTCTCAATGGTAATTATAAGAGAACCGAGCATATGTGGTTGAACACCTTAGTACACGAGATGTGCCACTACTATACGTATATGAATGGTCGAGTACCTGTTCAGGCTCACGGTACAGAATTTAGGCACATAGGTGCTATTGTTGGGATTAGGTCAAATGGGGTTTTTGATATTAAACGCCTTTGCGATGCTGAAAACGTTGGAGAATTAGATGGAGAGATAGCAGCACGTAGGCAAGCACGTGATGAGAAAAAGAAAAGCAAAATGACGGCTCTTTTTATCTTTATGAGAAATGGCGAAACACGTTTAGTGACAACAACCAAACAATCTTTAGTAGACGAAATTGTTAGAGAAAGTAATGGACTTACTTGTAAAAAGATTGTTGCAACTTCTGATGCCAATTTTATTGAATATTTGTGGTCACGTAGATATAAACATAATATGTCAACATATCGTTATTGGTCATTAAAAGACGATTCAATAATTGATGAACTAAAAAAATACAATACAGAGACATTAAAATCTTATGAAAATATGTTAGAAAATATTCAACTTACAATGGAAGATATTAACCTTATGGTTGAAAACGCACTTAATAAAATTTTAGGGAGAGAAAACGATTTAGTGGACATCACCCCTGATATGATATTAAGTGACGATGGTGGTTTAATAGAATAAACTAATCACATAAAATATGATAATAGACTTAGGTGACGAAAGAAAGGTTGTTACTTACGGTAGTAATGGAATAACCAACTGTTTAACTTTATGCAAAAACATCTTAAGAAATTACGGCTTAGATGATTTTGGTTCATCTGATAATGTGTATCAACTATTACACGAAGATGGCGGTTTAGAATATTATGGCAATAACCCACAGGAAAATTATAGAAACGCCATAGAATGCATTGACAGGCACCTAAATAACGGTAGACCAATTATAGTAGGAGTTAACCACACTCTTGGAAAAACCTTGAACGAGGGAGCAACAGACCACTTCGTTGTTATTTATGGGAAAGGTTATGATTCAAATTTTGATTGTAATTACTATACTTACTATGAGGTAGGGAAAAGTAATATTTCCGCATCTTATGATAATGAAAACAATCGTTTTCTTTATATTGATGAAGAACAGCCGTTCTTTTATGATTTTAAATCAAATAGAAATGACGGAAAAAGATTTGACGTAACACAAGTTAGACCAAATGATGGAACTATCGTATAAAACGAAGGCGCACATTAAAGTGCGCTTTTCTTTTTTGCAATGCTATTTATGGTAAAACTAAACTAATATGACATATGAAAATTTTATAGTCCCAAGCATATATTGGGAGTATGTTTTGGGACAACACAGAGTTTCATTTATTAATGAATATTATAAAAAACACAAAAACTATCCTACTGAAGATATTTTAAAAGATGTGGTTTTAACCACTGAGGAAAAAGAAAAGTATAAAAGAATTTTTTATGCTCATTATAAATTAACAGGAATTGTACCGAGTGAACCTAATACTCCGCAAGAACCTGATGCACCTGTAATTCCACCCGTTAGTGGTGATGATGAAACAGAAACACCTAACACGCCTATTATACCGCCATCTTCTGGAAATATGGTTAATGTAATGTTTGATATTACAATGGATGATATACCTGAAACCGTGGGCGTAGGAAATAATGTTGTTAACACAATATTTAAACAGGGAATCCTTAATGGCGATTTATTAGATAAATCTATTGCTAATATTGTAGTAAAAAATGACAATACGAC
>JAGBBI010000003.1 GCA_017938565.1 Clostridia bacterium | reverse complement strand
ATTTGCTTTAAGTGCAACCGCTCTAAAAATCTTGTCCACTTGTTCTTGCGAATATTTAGCATATTGTAGTTGAGCACTTCGCACATTTTTGATTTCTTGCTCCAACTCTTCAATAGTCGACACATTCTTTGTTTGTTCCATTATTTTTCTGTCCTTTATTAATTTAAAATTCTAAGCAACACGCAATTGCTACATTATATTATATCATAAACACTACTTATTCTGGCAAACCTTTTTAAAAGAAAATTGAATTTACGCAGATATTAAATAAAAAACAAATAAATATACTGAAGAGACCAAAAATGGTTCACTTCAGTACTTATTATAATTTTATCCCTTTATGCAAGCTCAAGTGCCAATTTCATCATATCAATAAATGTCTTTTCCCGTTCTTCACTTGACAATTTCTCTCCGGTTACGATATTGTCGGATACTGTACAAATTACCAATGCTTCCTTCCCCGTCTCTTTTGCATTTAAATGCAAGGACGCACTTTCCATTTCTACACCCAACAAATTATGCTCTTTAGCCAAAGCCAATTGGTCTTCGCTTGTATAGAAACAATCTGAACAATAAATATTTCCCTTATGATAATCCGACTTTATTATTTTTTTGCTTTTCGCAATTTGTTCCGCTCTCTGTAAAAGGTCGTTATTGCAGTCAATAAAACCTGCTCCATTTTTCTCGTAAAAGCCTGCAAAATTGGTTTTTGTATATACTTTTTCTGCCAAAATTATATCTTTAATTTTGACATCTTTTTGCATGGCACCAATAGAACCAACCCTTATAATCCTTTTCACATCATAAAATTTAAACAGCTCATAAGAGTAAATTCCCATTGATGGATTTCCCATTCCACTACTCATAACCGAAACTCTTTTGCCTTTATAAAACCCAGTATAACCAAACTCACCCCTGACGTCATTAATCATCACAGCATTCTCTAAAAAATTGTCAGCAATAAATTTACTTCTAAATGGGTCTCCCGGCATTATAACAGTCTCTGCGAAATCTTCCTTCTTTGCTTCAATATGTGGTGTTGGTATCATCTTTTTTCTCCTTTATTTCAATAAATCAAATATATTTGCTTTTCTCTCAACATCAAATTGGCTTAAAACTGCTGTGCTTACGCAATTAAAACCTGTTATTGTCCCTAAATTTACATTTTGTTTTAGTGATTTTCCATAAACTAAAAGGGGAACATATTCACGAGAATGATCGGTACTTTCGGTAGTTGGATCGCAACCATGGTCGGCAGTTACAATTAAGATATCATCGTCTGATAAGTTGTTCATTATTTCTGGCAATGCCTTATCAAATTCTTTCAACGCCTCTGCATAGCCCACATAGTCGTTTCGATGTCCAAAAAGCATATCAGTGTCGTTAAGGTTTGCAAAAATCAACCCATTAACATCGCTTCTTGCCACTTGTTTGATAATTTCCTTTATCCCATCAACATTATTCTTTGTGTGGTAACTTTCAGTAATTCCAGAACCGCAAAAAATGTCTTTTATTTTGCCAATTCCTATGACGTCATTCCCGTTAGCTTTCAACTTATCAAGCATAGTAGGCTTCGGTGGGCTTAGCGCAAAATCTTTACGTGCCTCAATGCGATAAAACTCACCTTTGCTATCCGTAGCAAATGGTCTCGCTATTATTCTTCCGACATTGTATTTACCGGAACAAATTCCCCTAATCTTTATACAAAGAGCATAAAGATTTTCAAGAGATAAAACATCGGTATGACTAGCAATTTGCAAAACCGAATCCGCCGATGTATAAATGATTGGCTTCTTGGTTTTTAAGTGCTCATTTCCAAGTCTTTTTATAATCTCAGTACCCGACGCCACAACATTCCCCAAAAACTCAAAGCCTGTTTCATTTTTAATCTTCGTCATCAAATCATCTGGAAACCCACTTGGGAAAGTTGGATATGGATTACTCAAAACTAAGCCACACATTTCATAATGCCCCGCAGTTGTATCCTTGGCGTTGGTCAACTCTGCCATCCTTCCATAATTACCTAACACTTCATCGTCGCTTAGATTAATTCCATCAATATTGTTCAAACCCAAACGCTCTAAGTTTGGCAGTGTAAAATTATATCGCTTTTTTATATTCAAATAGGTGTTGCTTCCTTCATCTCCAAACCTTGTTGCATCAGGAAGTGCCCCGATTCCAAAACTATCTATCACTATCAAAACTACTTTCATACTACTACTCCCTACCATTTAGTATAGCAAATCTAAAAATAAAGTTAAAACTATTTTTACAAAAAACAAAAAATCTCTTGAAAAATACTTGATAATCAAAGTATAATAACAACATACGAGGAAAAAACTTATGAAAATTGCCATTATTTCGGATATTCACGGTAATCTTGAAGCCTTAAAATGTGTTTTAAGAGATGTAAATGCTTGCCAAGTAGATAAACTCATTTGTCTTGGCGATACTATTGGAAAAGGTGTCAACGCATCTACCTGCATTGACCTCGTTCGTGCTAATTGCGACGTCGTGCTTTACGGTAATACCGACACGAGATTTTGTGAAAACCCAAAAGACTGGGAAAACGACCCGATTGAATTCAATCGCATAAAATTTAATCAAAGTCTTATTTCCAATGAACAAATGGAATATTTAAAAAGTTTGCCATTCGCTGAAGAATTTTATCTAAGCGGTTATTTGGTAAGACTTTTCCATGCACACCCAACCTCTTGCTTTAAATTTGTTAATGAATACGATAAAAGTTTTCACGAAAAATTTAAAATGTTTCAAGGATCAGACTTAACACCAACAAAAGCAACCGCCGATATTGTAGTTTATGGACATCTTCACTATCCGTTTATGCAGAAGTTATTTAATCGGACACTAATATGTTCGGGAAGCGTCGGCAACTCTGTCTGTACCACACTTATTGATGGTTATAATTCCGACCCTTCCGAAATAATACAAGCACACTATGTAATTCTTGAAGGTGAATACGGTTCAAAAACCCCAAGCAAATTTGATATTCAATTTAAAAGTGTACCATACGATATTGAAAAAGAATTACAATCCAATGTCGGCGTTAATCCCGAATATGATGCATATAAAATTGAATTGCAACAAGGTAGATATAGAAATATGGAAAGAGTAAACCAATCATTCATTGAACAAGGTTATGATATATAAAGAAAGCCCCCTTACGATATTTTCGTAAAGGGGGATTTTTATTTAATCTTACCATTTTTAATTTTAGAATATTTGTATCCATCAATTACTCTTGACTTTTCCTCAAATCT
>JAGBBI010000178.1 GCA_017938565.1 Clostridia bacterium | reverse complement strand
CACCAATCAAGGCGATGGAAGGCGTAAAAAGTACAAATTATAAAAAAATAGCGAAAGGGCTAATAGAAGATTTTATATAAAAAACAAAATCACGTAATACCAATGGATGTTGGAGCTTACGTGATTTGTTTAAAACTACATTTCTGAATTCTCGGAGTCTGAAAAGTTGATAGAGTCTTCGCTTGTTTCATTGCTTTTTTGTAAGTTGCTTGCAAAGAAGACTGCAAATTGTTCGGGGTCTCTTTTTGCAAAAAGTGAGTATCTTGACACAAGCTCATAATCTCGGTTTGCTCGACCGCTTGTATGGTGGGTTAAACAGCCAATAGACAATGTTTTGCCAAACCTAAGGCTTGAAATGGTGTCTACCGAACATTCTTTTATAAACAATTCATATATGTCATTTTCGATTTGTCGGTTTACCGATCGTGTTGAAACAAACTTAACCGAAACTTCCTTAACTTCTCCGTTAATATTACGCATTAAGAAAATGGAAGCATTGCCAGTAAGGCCAAAGGCTTCTACGTTAACTAATTCTATCATATTTGCGTTTTTTGGATAAAATGGTGAAGATGGCTTGATTTGTTCAAGCATAGAAGACAGTTGCTCGATTTTTATCAAAGTTTCTTCGTTTGCGTGCTTTTTCATTTGCTCAAGTGAGCGTACTAAACTTAGTGAATAATTCATAAAATCCTCCAATATATAAATATTATTTCATAATATGAAAAGTTAAAAAAATAATAACTAAATAAAAAATAACGACATTACGATATATCGTTATTTTTTCATTTTAATTATATCAAAAGCGGTGTGTGTTTTAATCTCGAATTAATTAGAAATTTGACACATTAAGTAGAAAATAGTTTACATTAAAGCGTATTTTGGGTCGAATGGCTTAGTTGTCCCTCTTGGAAGCCCTCCAAGTCTAAGCATACCAATTTGAGTTCTTTTTAAGAAAACAACATTTTTCCCAATGCTTTCAAACATACGTCTTATTTCTCTATTTTTACCTTCTTGAATAACAACCTCAAGTTTGGTTTTGTCTTTACCCTCTTCTAAGACCTTTATCATTGCTGGTGCGGTCTTAGTGTTTTCGTCCAGTTCAACCCCCCTTGAAAGTTTTAATGTTTCTGCCCTTGTAATGTTTCCCTCTATTTTAACGATATAGTGTTTTTTTATTTTTGATGCAGGAGAAGTAATCTCTTTTGCAAAATCTCCGTCGTTTGTGAAAAGAAGTAAGCCTTCCGAGTCATAGTCAAGCCTTCCGACAGGTTTAACGTATGGACGATATTTTTCTGGAATAAAATCCATAACCGTCTTGCGTCCTTTTTCATCAGAAAGAGAGGTTATGCAGCCCTTTGGTTTATATAACATTAGATAGATATAGTTTGACGTGTATTGTACTCGTTTGCCATCTAAGAATACTCGGTCGTTATTTTCGTCTATATCGGTTGAAAGTTCGGTAATGACTTTTCCGTTAACAGAAATACGCCCTGCCAAAATAATATCATCGGCTTTTCGTCTGCTTGCCACTCCGCAAGTAGAAAGGAACTTATTAATTCTCATAAGATTAACTATCTCCCAAATTTAGTATCTTGAATTATACAATAAAATTATCGTAATTTCAAGAAATAATAATAAAAATTTTTATGAATAGTTTATTCTCTTGATAAAAATTCTTTTGTATGGTAAAATCTATTTATGAAAAAGATGTTTTTGATGATTGGTAAGGGGATAGATGCTACGGTAAAATTTATATTAGCCACCATTTTACTTGTAGTTGCTTTTTTGTTGTATATCCCATTCAGAATAATTTTCCCAACAAAAATAGTTGGAAGGAAGAATTTACGTAAAGTTAAAGGCGGAAAGATTGTTGCGTCAAATCACTTCAGTAATTTTGATGGTGTATTGCTGGTAGTATATTTTTATCCAATAACCTACGTGCGTAAATTCTTGGCTAAAGTTGAACTCGCTAAAAAGAAATTCTTTGCTTATGTATTACGAGCTTTTGGGGCGATATTTATTGACCGCACAAGGCTGGATGTTAAGGCCATGCGTGAAGCCACAAAAGAACTTCAAAAAGGTAAAACGCTTATAATGTTTCCTGAGGGCACAAGAAATAAACAAGGCTCTGAAGATACTAAGGCGTTAAAAGGCGGAGTTATATATTTTGCCAATAAAGCAGATGCTACGATTGTACCAGTAACAATTTTGCATCGCCCTAAACCTTTTAGGTTTAATAAGATAATTGTGTCAGAGGGTTATAAAATTGATAAGTCAGAGAAATGTAACACTGAAAAAGAAATTGAAAAACTTGAGAATATATACAAAGAAGTAAGGGCTCAATATACTAATAAAGAAAAAGGAGAATAGTTTTATGCAAAATTTATTAGCAATCGCAACAGATAACATCACAATTATAATGTATGTACTTGTAGGGCTTTTGCTTGTTGGGAATATTTTATTTCTAATTTTGTTTATTAACAGCACAGCAAAATGTTCTGACCTTGAAAATCAATTAAAGTCAAGGGTCGGTGAAAATATATCAAATACCGGGCACGATAGAAATGCCGACCAGCCAGTGGGCGCCCGAATGGAAGACAAGCAACAATATGTAGTAGCGGAAGCAAAAGAAGCGTTTAATGTTGTTGAAAAGGAAAGTCAGAAAATTGTTGCTGTTGCTAAGACTAAAGAAGAGGCACGTGAAATTATTAAAAGTATGGCGCAAAAGAATTAATAAGGGAAAGATATTGTACAATGGAAGATAGAAGAATTTTTGAGCCAAAGACCCCAGAGAAATTTCAGAGGCTGGTTGAAAGCGGTGAAGAACTTATAATTGCAGGTGCGGGACAAGAAGGAAGTATAAAATTTGCTGAAGGCAAGCTTGTGTCTGATGATGTCTATATGTGGGGTGAATCTGCTGTACGAAGTCGTGTGGACCACAGTGGAAAGCCTTACGGCAGAGCGTATATGCTTGTAAAAGATAAGTTTGGTTTAATGTATCTACTAAAACATAGGATTCAATTGTCGTCTTCTGGAAAACATTATGAATCGATTTGCCGTGCTTATGATGTTGTCAGCGAGGAAGAACTGGGACTGTATGAGAAATTGTGCAGGAGACATTGCTGGCGTGCTCCAAGTATTGAACCGATAGAAATATTTTCAGGTAGAAAAGAGATAAAAGACTTTGGACGGTTGTGGTTGTTAGCAAATCATTATACTAGAGTAACTCACAAGGTGAATAAGCTTAAGGTCCCTGATAATATAGAATGTCCATTACAAAGTTTAAATCCAGATGCCTATTTAGATTTTTTCTCTACCGAACAGAATGCATATGGCAGAGGGATTGCGACAAATACAATGAATGCAATGGAAGGTATAATTGCAAGGCTTCAACCACATAAGCCAAACATAAAGTTTATTGGCAGTATGGAACCATTAGATTATGACCAGGTATATAAAAGGAAGATTGGGGCCTCAGACCTTGAGATGATTGATGAGTATGGGAAAAGACATATGAATGACGCATATTGTGCAATTGCAAGTGTATATCAAAAGCTTGGATTTACGGTTACGGCAATGACGGGGTTAAATGCTGGAATGGGAAAACGATATACTCCAAGCAGGGCAACGGTTATTCAAAAAGAGTTGAACCCAGATGAAATATTAAAAGCCCCCGATAAAGAGGTGTCTCAGCATTTCGCAAATCCATTAGATTTTCCTAACGACGAACTTGAATAAAAAAATATTATAAAAAAGCATACTGACAATTATAAGTCAATATGCTTTTATTTTACTTAGGCTGTGGTGCGGGAGTATTGAAGAATTGTTTTATCTGTTGGTGCGGAGTTTACAATAAGCAATATGCAAAGTTAAGAATAAATACATACATAAGCCAAAGGGTCCATACTGTCATAAACACTCCTGCACTTATGCTTGAGTTATAATATCGATATGTTACATATATAGAGTAGCCAATAAGAACACCCAAGATACAACAGCCTACTATTGGAAGACTAAGTCCAAATGTAAAAAGCGGATACAAAAGGAAGACTAAAAGTAAAATTCCTAAATGTATAAAGTTTTCGTGTATTTCATTCTTTGGTCTTTTATTTACATAGTGCGAAAACCACATAAGGTAGGTTGCAAGCCCAACAAAGTCAAGAGCGATAAGAGTTAAGTATTTTAGTAGATTACTAGATAACGAAAAGGTAGGCTCATTATTTACAATAAAATCAAATAACTTATTTGCTGACAGAAGATAGGCAAGCAATGCAATTATCATTGAACTAGTTATAAATATAAACAGATAAAAGAATGCTGTTTTAAAGTCAATAGTTTCCTTGTTATCGTATGAAGTTGTAGTGGTATTATTCATAAGTCGTTTACTCCTATAGGTTTATTTATCAACATGATTATAGACATCGGAAATATTTTTATTCATAATGTTAATATAAATAAAAGTTGACAAAATTGTAAAATAATAGTATCATGGTTTGGTAGAGATAATGGAACAATTTATATAAGAGAGGAATATAATGATACAATGTACAAACGTACGTCTTCAATTCGGTGCAAGGGTTCTTTTTGAAGATGTAAACATTAAGTTCACTAAGGGGAACTGTTATGGTATTATTGGCGCCAATGGTGCGGGGAAGTCAACCTTTTTAAAACTTTTAACAGGCGAACTTAGTCCAAGCAGTGGAGACATCTCAATCACTAAGGGTGAAAGAATGTCGGTTCTTGAACAAAACCAAAACGCGTACAACGATAAGACGGCATTGGAAGTTGTTTTGCTTGGACACAAAAAACTTGTTGACATTATGAAGGAAAAGGATGCGTTATACGCTAAGGCTGATTTCAGCGATGAAGACGGTATTCGTGCTGGTGAACTTGAAACTGAGTTTGCGGAACTTGGGGGATGGGAAGCTGAGGGAGAGGCAGAAACCCTATTAACTAATTTGGGAATTGATGAAGCCGATTTTCATAAACTTATGGAAGATATCGAACCAAAGCAAAAGGTAAAGGTGCTTCTTGCAAAAGCTTTGTTTATGAGCCCAGATATTTTGGTGCTAGATGAACCGACTAACAACTTAGATGCAAAGACGGTAAACTGGTTAGAAGAATATTTAATCGATTTTCCAAATATTATCATCGTTGTAAGCCATAATAGATATTTCTTGAACAGAATTTGTACACATACTTGCGACCTTGACTATGGCAAATTAAACTTGTTTTCTGGAAACTATGATATGTGGTATGAGACCAGTCAACTTTTAATTCGTCAAGCGAAAGAGCAAAACAAAAAGGCCGAACAACGTGCAAAAGAACTTCAAGAGTTTATTGCAAGGTTCAGTGCTAATGCAAGTAAATCTCGTCAAGCAACAAGCCGTAAGAAAGAATTGGAAAAACTTGAGTTCGCTGATATTAAGGTTAGTTCAAGGAAGTATCCATATATTGACTTCAGACCTGAAAGGGAAGTTGGGAACGATATTTTAACAGTCGAAAACCTAACAAAAAAAGGCTATTTTGAGAATGTAAGCTTTGTTCTTAATAAAGATGACAAGATTGGTTTTTTAAGCGATAAAAGCACAACTACGACAATGTTATTTAAAATCCTTGCCGGTGAAGAAGAACCAGATAGCGGAAGTTACAAGTGGGGTTCAACGATTACAACAGGATATTTACCAGAGAATAACGAGTCTTATTTTGCAGGTGTTGATTTAAACCTTGTTCAATGGCTTGGTCAATATGCAAAAGAAAAAGACCAAAGAGATGAAACTTTTCTTCGTGGTTGGCTTGGAAGAATGCTATTCACCGGTGAAGAAAGCCAAAAGAAGGCAAAAGTTATAAGTGGTGGCGAAAGAGTAAGATGTATGCTTAGCCGTGCGATGTTAAAGGGTAGCAATGTATTAATCTTTGATGAACCAACCAACCACTTAGATCTTGAAAGTATAACAAGTCTAAATAAGGGAATGATTAACTTCAAAGGTCCAATTCTTTTCACATCACACGACCACGAGTTAATGCAAACTGTTGCAAACAGAATTATTGTTATCAATGAGACAAAAGAGTTTGACCGTCAAACAACTTATAACGACTACCTTGGAATTGAATAAATACAACAAAATGACGACTATTAAATATACTGCAAAATATTTTGTTCAAAAAGTTAAAAAAAATAGTTGACAATGTTTAAAGTTTGTAGTATATTTAATATGTTGTTAACGTGTGAAGCACGAAAACAATAAAATTTAATAGCCAAAACTTTTGGAAAGACGCATCTTTAAAAGTTTATTGTCGGGGTGTGGCGTAGCTTGGTAGCGCGCGTGGTTTGGGTCCATGAGGTCGGGAGTTCGAATCTCTCCACCCCGACCATATAAAACATTTCACTTGAAGGGTTTGGACCGTTAGCTCAGTTGGTTAGAGCAACCGGCTCATAACCGGTTTGTCCGCGGTTCAAGTCCGTGAAGGTCCACCAAAATTTGGCTCCATAGCTCAGTTGGTTAGAGCGCTAGCCTGTCACGCTAGAGGTCGACGGTTCGAGCCCGTTTGGAGTCGCCATTATTTTTAAAGAAAAGTTTTCCAAAAGTTTTGACAAGAATTTTGCCTTGGTAGCTCAGTCGGTAGAGCAGGGGACTGAAAATCCCCGTGTCGGTGGTTCGAGTCCGCCCTACGGCACCAAAAATTCATGCTGGTGTGGCTCCATGGTAGAGCATCTGATTTGTAATCAGACGGTTGTTGGTTCGCT
>JAGBBI010000177.1 GCA_017938565.1 Clostridia bacterium | reverse complement strand
TTACAAAAAGTTTTAAGCGAAATTATTGGAATAAACTTAGAGTTTAACTTAAAAAATGATGCTATTGAAATAGAAAATTTACGTGAATATACAGAAAAAGAAACATCTCTTTTATACACAAATCCAACTTTAGCAAAAGAATGGAATTATGAAAAAAATGGTAATTTAAAACCAGAGCATTTTATGCCGAATAGCAATAAAAAAGTATGGTGGAAATGTGCTAAAGGACATGAATGGCAAGCAACTATTAATAGTAGAACCGCAGGAAGAGGTTGTCCATATTGTTCAGGCAGATATGCCATTAAAGGTAAAAATGATTTAGTGACTATTAACCCTAATTTAGCAAGTGAATGGAATTATGAAAAAAATGAAGAACTAAAACCAGAGGATTGTACATCAAATAGTGGAAAAAAAGTATGGTGGAAATGTATTAAAGGACATGAGTGGCAAGCAACTATTAATAGTAGAAATAAAGGAAATGGTTGTCCTTATTGTTCAGGTCGCAAAAAGCCAATTTAAGCAAATAACAAAGGAGAAATTGATGAACATACCTATAAAACTAATTTCGGATGCTAAAGGTTTTTTAGATAGGGAGTGCCCTAATGAAACCTGTCTTCATACTTTTAAAATAAATATGCAAGATTGGGAAGAAAAAATAATTCCCAATGATGCTGTATATTGTCCAACGTGTGGACATGTTGATACATCTGATAAGTGGTGGACAAAAGAACAGTTAGAAGCGATGCAAAAGATTGTCAACGATTATGCGATGGAAATGATAACGGGCAAGTTAGACGAAGTATTTGGGGAAATGGCTCGCTCGACAAGGAATAACAAATTTGTTAAAATAACATATAAGCCTGGCAAAAGAATTAGTTTTGTTAACAATCCTATTGGGCAAAGAGAGGAATGGGCACAAGATATTCAATGTCCATATTGTTTTACAAGATATAGTGTAATTGGTACGGCTCATTTTTGTCCGTGTTGTGGAAAGACTATTATTGATTCAACTTTTGATTGTTCAATTGATAACACGGTCAAAATGATAGAATCGTTAGACGAGATGGAAGATTTATTCGCAAAACTATACGGTATTGACAAGGCAAAGAGTATGTGTACTGATATGCTTGAAGGAACGTTTGGGGATATAGTATCTGCTTTTCAATTATTTGCAGCGACTATTTACGCTCAAATCTCGTCAAAGAATGTACGAAAAAATGATTTTCAAATAATAGAGAAAGGCAGTAAATTGTTTTTTGGAGCATGTGGTAAAAGTTATGATGACTTTATTGCCACTTCTGAAATTGACAAGTTAAATGTGGCTTTTCAAAAAAGGCACGTTTTTGAACACGGTGGTGGTATTGTTGATGAAGACTATTTAAGAAAGTCTGGAGATACTTCTTATAAACTTGGTCAAAGATTAATAATACATAAATCAGAAGTATTAGAAACAATTGAACCTGTTGTTGAACAGCGCCCTGACCTTGTTGAAGCAGGCGTTATCGACAGAATGGTTGAGCCGGAAAGACAGATTACTTTCCGTGTACCTTGGGTTGACGACAATGGTAAGCCACACGTAAACAGAGGCTTTAGAGTTCAATTCAACTCTGCTATTGGTCCATATAAAGGTGGTATTAGGCTTCACCCATCAGTAAACCTTAACATCATCAAATTCTTAGGCTTTGAACAAACCTTTAAGAACAGTTTGACAACGCTCCCCATGGGCGGCGGCAAAGGTGGTTCTGACTTTGACCCCAAAGGTAAATCTGATAACGAAATTATGAGATTCTGCCAAAGTTTTATGACTGAACTTTATCGTCATATCGGCGCTGACCTTGACGTACCCGCAGGCGATATCGGTACGGGCGCAAGGGAAATCGGTTATATGTTCGGTCAATATAAGAGAATTAGAAACGAATACGTTGGCGTTCTTACAGGTAAAGGCTTGACTTACGGCGGCTCTCTTGCAAGAAAGCAAGCAACGGGTTACGGTCTTTGCTACTTTACCAACGAAATGCTTTTAGCAAACGGCACGAGTTTTGAAGGTAAAACCGTTCTTGTTTCAGGCTCTGGTAACGTTGCAACTTACGATTGTGAAAAAGCAACTACTTACGGTGCATAAGTTGTGGCTATGTCCGACAGTAACGGCTATATTTATGATAAAGACGGTATCGACCTTGCCGTTGTTAAACAAATTAAAGAAGTTGAAAGAAAGAGAATTAA
>JAGBBI010000176.1 GCA_017938565.1 Clostridia bacterium | reverse complement strand
TCTTGCAATTATTGAAAACTTCTTTACAGGCAAAGAGAATAAGAAATATCATGAAGTTTGTTATTTCTATTTGTATCAACCAAATGAAGAAGTCGAAGTGAAGGACTATTCAAGAATTGAAAACGATGAAGGCGAGCTTAAAAATCTTGATTTTAAATGGTTGGAATTGAAAAACCTGCCAAATGAGAACTTCAGGCCTTCAGTTCTTCAAGAGAAACTAGCAAAAGGTGATTTCGAATTTGAGCATATAATTTTTGGAGATTAAGAAAATAAAAGGAAATAAGTATGAATTATTTAGAAAAGCTTAAAAAATATAATCAAAACCATTTACTTAAATTTGAAAATGAATTGAGTGAAGAAGAAAAAGCAGCATTACATAAACAAATCGAGGAGTTGGATTTTTCTTATCTTGAACAGCTTTGCATTAAAAATAGCAAAGAAGAAAAGATTGTAGTGTCTCCTATTAAGGCAATGACTCTTGACCAAATCAAACTTGACAAGGAAAAGTATGAGAGGATTGGGCTTGAGGCATTGAAAAATGGCGAGGTGGCGGCACTTCTACTTGCTGGTGGAATGGGCACAAGACTTGGCTCTGACAAACCAAAAGGAATGTATAACATTGGGAAAACAAAAGATGTATATATTTTCCAAAGATTATTTGAAAATCTTTTAGAAGTTGTTGAGAAGTGTGGAAAACCTGTTCCTTTCTTTATCATGACAAGCGAGAAAAACGACAAGGATACAAGAGACTTTTTGGAAAGCAAAAATTATTTTGGATATGATAAAAATTATGTAAAGTTCTTTGTTCAAGAAATGGCTCCATGCGTGTCACTTGATGGGAAAATCCTTTTGGAAGAAAAAGGAAAAATTGCAACATCTCCAAATGGTAATGGAGGGTGGTTTAGCGACCTTATGAAAAATGAAGAGACGAGAGAGTTTCTTGAAAAATCTAATGTGAAGTGGATAAATTTCTTTGCCGTTGACAACGTGCTTCAAAGAATTGCAGACCCTGTCTTTATTGGTGCAACACTTGATGGCGGCTATCAAGTGGGTGCTAAAACAATAAGAAAAGTTGATCCATATGAAAAAGTTGGGGTTATGTGCAAGAAAAATGGCAGACCTTCTGTTATTGAATATATTGACCTTACTGAAGAAATGGCACACCAAACCGATGAAGATGGCGAAAGAGTATACAACTTTGGTGTTATTTTGAATTATATTTTCAATCTTAACCTCCTTAAAGAGATTAAAGATAAGAAAATTCCAGTTCATGTTGTGACTAAAAAGGTTGAGCGTATTGATGAAGAAGGAATGGCCGTAAAACCTGAGCAGCCAAATGCACACAAATTTGAAATGCTCAATGTGGACCTAGTTGAGTTTGCTGACAGTTGTCTTACTTTTGAAGTAGAAAGAGAGAAAGAGTTTGCTCCAATCAAAAACAAGACTGGGGTTGATTCTGTCGAATCCGCTCAAGCCTTGCTTGAAAAGAATGGATATGTTTTATAAAACTTTGAAGAATCGATATAAAAAAAGAAAAACACCCAATAAATTTTGGGTGTTTTTTGTGTGTTAATTATTAGTTAAACCATCCTCATCACTATCAAATTGTGGTTTTTCTTGATCGGCATTTCTTCTGTGGTCGCCTCTGAATATTACCTTACGTTCAGCAAACATTGCTCTAACATCTAGGTCTTCACTTTCTTTACATTGTTCAAGTGCTTTTACAATGCTAAACATAGCCTCGCTTTCTTCTGCTTTAAACATACCTCTTTTATAAGCTTCCTTAAAAATTGTCCTAGTTTCATCAGATATTTGTTCATACATATCCAACAAATTAAAATCTTCTTTCATCGTAGAGTATTTGAAAAAATTCCTTGAAACTATTTCTTCTTGTAAATTTCTAAATGCTTTACAATGAAAATAAAGTCCCCTAGTAGATATATTAACTGCAGAACTTATCATTTCTTTTAAATATCTTGTTCTTACTGAATTTAAAGTCTTTTTGAATTCTTCATTATCAGACGCTTTCATCAATCTGCCTAGTTCGTCATAACAAAATTGAACAGCCAATGCATCATCTGCTTTTGTTATATATTTATCTCCTCCACGACTAACTCGTGCTTCTATATTTGCAAAGCAATTTAAAATTGCCATTTCAATATCAACAGCATATTCTCTTGGGAAATTTGGGTTATTACATAATTTAACCAATTCTTTTGCAGGTGCAATCCAATTATAATCAGATTCTCTGCTGTTTTGCATAATTGTTTGATGAATAGCTCTTGCTCTCATTGTTTTATTT
>JAGBBI010000020.1 GCA_017938565.1 Clostridia bacterium | reverse complement strand
TTGGGGGTTCTTCATCAAACGAGATTGATGATTTCATAGCCGATTTGAACTATCTCGTCAAACTCCTTACAAGGGTATTAAATGAATATAAAATTGAAGCACAACAAGCGAGGTTAGAGATGGCAAGAATAGAAATAAATCCAACTTTTAATAACAGTAACGAAAATCACAATAGCCAAAATATGTCTGTCGAAATCACTTTAGATCAAACTATGCAAGAAATAACTAAATGTCAGGAATTATCTCCGGAAGAAAAAATCACATTACAGCAAACGCTTTTTGAAATCGAAACAGCCAAAAAAGGCAGGAACAAAAGTGAGCTTTGGGAAAAAATAAGAACCTCAGGAAAGTGGATTCTTGAAAAAGGAATAGAGGTTGGAGTCGCGACTCTTCCATATATAGCACAAGCTCTAAAGTAAGACCTGCAAAAACAAAGACAAATGTTACTTTCCACCCTAATAAAATATACCTTTTGGAGTTTCCTCCCCCATTATTCGACCATTTTGAGACCTTTTGGAGTCTTGACCCACATTGAAACAGTAGTTTGCCTTACAAAAATTTAAAAAGTTTTATACACCAAGGAAAAATATGAATATACAAATTAAAGAAGTCTTAACAAAAAGCGACTTAAAAAAATGGGTCGAATTCCCCAATGGGTTATATAAACATAATCCCAATTTTGTACCATTCTTAACAACAGATGAAATAAACACATTTACTAAAAACAAAAATCCGTCTTACGACTTTTGTGATACTAAATTGTTTTTGGCGTTTAAAAACAAAAAACTTGTTGGTCGAATTGCCGGACTTATTAATCATGCCTATAATAAAAAATGGAACAAAAATGCAATACGCTTTACACGTTTTGACTTTATAGACGACTACGAGGTCTCTTCTGCACTATTTAACAAAGTGGTTGATTGGGGTAAAGAAAATAACTTAAACGAGATTATGGGACCTATTGGTTTTACCGATTTTGACCATGAGGGAATGCTTGTGGAAGGCTTTGACCAATTTAATATGTCAATAACTTTTTATAATCACCCTTATTACCTTAAGCATATGGAAAAGTTAGGGCTTGTAAAAGACATCGATTGGATTGAATATAAACTTAAGGTCCCAGACAATATAGACCCAAAATTTGAAAAGATTTCAGACTTCGTCATAAAAAGAAACAATCTTCAACTTGTAACCTACAACAACCGCAAAATCTTAATCAACGAAGCTTATGAAGCTTTACGCCTAATTGATGAGGCTTTCTCTGGATTATATGGCACTGTTCCTTTGACTGAAAGAGTAATTGATGATGCAATAAAAAACAACATCTCTCTTGTAAATATGGATTATGTCTGTTCGGTCAAAGATAAAACCGGTAATATTATTGGATTTGGGCTGTTAGTGCCATCAATTGCAAAAGCTTCAAAAAAATCAAACGGAAAGCTCTTTCCTTTCGGCATCTTTAGACTTTTAAAAGCATTACACGGTAAAAACGACACGCTCGAAATGTATTTTGTAGGCGTAAAACCAGAATTCCAAAAATTAGGAGTTACTGGGATACTAATCAATCATATCTTAAAAATGTGTATTAAAAACGGAATTAAATATTGCGAAACTGGTCCCGAACTTGAAACAAACACAAATGTTCAAAGTATGTGGAAAACTTTTGATTCAGTTCAACACAAACGACGCCGTTGCTTCATAAAAAAGATATAAATTAAGCACTTACTAAATCGTAAGTGCTTTTATTATTTCTAAAACAGACCATCAATTTTCCCTTTCTCATCGATAGTCATTTGAAGTGCTGATGGAGCCTTACCAAGTGCCGGCATTAAAAGTATTGCACCACATACAACAACTAAGAATCCCGCCCCTGTTCTTATTTCAATATCTTTAATCTCTACATTAAAGTCCCTCGGTGCACCAATCAAATTTTTATCCGCAGATAAGCTAAACTGGGTCTTTGCCATTATTATCGGTAAATACTGAAGCCCCTCGTCATAAATGGTTTGAAGCGATTTACGTGCTTTGTCGCTAAAACTTATAGACTTGCCACCATATATTTTTGTTACAACATTTTTTATCTTATTTTCTACACTTTCTGTAATTTCATAAGCAAAACATAACTCTGACGTTTGTTTACACTTTTCAACTACCTTTCTTGCCAACTCCGTGGCACCATTACCACCTTTCCCCCAAACTTCATTAAGTACAACTTCTTCCTCCAGCTCTGAAACCACAGCCTCTATTTCGGCTTCTGTATCGCTTTCAAATTTGTTTAAAGTTACAACAACGGGCAATTTATAAACATTTTTAATAACGCCTATATGATGTATTAAATTGCAAACACCCTTTTTAACTGCATCCACATTTTCAATTGCCAAATTGTCGTAAGACTCCCCACCATGTAACTTTATTGCCCTTATTGTTGCCACCAACACAACACAGTCGGGTTTAATTCCAGCTTCCCGGCATTTAAAATCGATAAACTTTTCAGCGCCGAGGTCAGCACCAAACCCTGCTTCTGTTATTGTATAATCTGCGTAAGTCATCGCCAGTTTTGTTGCAATGACTGAATTGCAACCATGCGCAATATTGGCAAAAGGTCCACAGTGAACTATGGCAGGTGTTCCAATTAACGTCTGAACAAGGTTTGGTTTTATTGCGTCTTTAAGTAATATAGCCATTGCTTCTTCTGCGTGTAAATCTCGTGCATAAACAGGCTTTCCTGACTTATCTAAGGCAACCATAATATTCCCTAGTCGTTTTTTCAAATCCACCAAATTCTCAGCCATACACAAAATTGCCATAATCTCACTTGCAGATGTTATAATAAACCTTTCTTTTCTTTCATAGGTTGTTTCGCAAATTATATCCCTTAACGCTCTTTCATTTAAATCCATACATCGATTAAACAAAATATTTTTTGAATCAATATTCAAACTATTCCCTTGGAAAATATGATTATCAATCAAACTGCAAAGCAAATTATTTGCACTCGTAATAGCGTGAAAGTCGCCATTAAAATGCAAATTAATATCTTCCATTGGAATTATCTGACTATAACCGCCACCGGTCGCACCACCTTTCACCCCAAATACAGGACCTAGCGATGGTTCTCTTAGTGCAAGGCACGACTTTTTACCCAAATACGTCAACGCATCGGCAAGACCTATTGATACTGTTGTTTTGCCGATTCCCGATTTCGTTGGATTAATCGCGGTAACAAGTATAAGTTTTCCTTTAGGGTTTACTTCTTTTACATCAAGTTTTGCTTTGTATTTCCCATACTGAATAACATCATTTTCGTTTAAACCTAAGCCGTTTGCTATTTCAATAATATTTTTTGGACTTGCTTCCCGAGAAATTTCGATGTCTGATTTCATATCACAATCTACCCCTACTGTCTTTTGTTCATAGTTACATTACCGCTAACTGTCTCAAAATTATATTCATATACCCCATCAAGATAAATATATTTATTGTCTTTTAGTTGAGTTGAAAAATCACAATTAAAATTGCCTGATACGCTTTCAAATTGAGCAGTAAAACCCTTTTCATTTGCAAATTTCATATTTATATTTCCACTTACCGTCTCTGCATTAATTGAAATAGGCGTTGTCAAGACATCGGCTACGATATTCCCAGAAACATTAACCAACTTCAACTTGTCGCTTGTCAACTCCACACCCTCGACTTCTCCCGAAGTTGCATTAACAGATAAGTCATACAATACACTATTTTTAAGTTTTACATCGCCACTTACACTTATTACATCAGCAATTGATGCTTTTGAATTAATTATGGTTGTTTCGCCACTTACATTAGTAACACTAATTTTTGCTGTCTCGATTCGATTTACATAAACATCAGCCGAAACTGCATTGATTATTAAGTTAGATTTAATAAATTTTGCTTTTGGAAGTTTTATGCTTAGAGTTTTTTCTTTTGCAAGGTTTACTTTTTTAGCACTTGACGCCCTAAACTTTATTGTTAACACCCCATCATCACTCAAATAATATCTTAATGCTTCATTCTCTAGTATTTTATATCGGCTTGTTTCTTCAACACTTATTTTATCAATTCCATCTACCACCTCAATTGAAACATCTCCAGATACCCAGTCAAGATTGATAGTATGCACTTCGGTTCCTTCCAATACAAAATTACCGCTTAAAAAGTTTTCAAAACCATCATATGTATATGACATCTTTGTCGCACAACCACTAAGCACCAAACACAAAGAAAACACTATAACACTTGCAATAACACACGACACTAATTTTTTCATATCACTCCTCCGCCTTTTTGTCATTTTCATTTTTATTCTCATCATAGTCGCTTTGTGTTAAATCACGTGATTCACTATTTGCATTTTTTGCAACATCCTCAACCACATCAATATTTTCAACGTTTTTAAAGTTTGTATTATTGAAATCATCCATTAAAACATTGGCACTTTCATTTGACTTTGATAACTCACCTTCATTGGTACTTTGACTATTTTCGCCTTTCGCCTCATCCACATTAGTCGAGCTTATGTTTCCTTCTTCCGCCCCTTTCTCAAGTTCTTCCAATTTTTCTTCAATTGATTTCTTATATGCGAACCATTTCCTAGCCAAAAAGAAGCCACACACAGCCACTATAATAACAAGAATTAAACTTGCAATAATGGCTGCCAGCGTATTATTTTTATTAATTGCGTTTAATACAATTCTATGCATTCATTTAACTCCCTTTTGTCTACTCTTATTTAAGTATATCACATAAATTGAGAAAAGTGCAAATTCTTATAAAATTTTATTTTAATTTATTCACACATATGTACGATAAAATAAAAAAGAAAGCCCACACAGTGGACTTTCTTAACCGATTATTTTTATGAAAAATAACCATTTATGATAATTATCGTTGTAGAGTTCGCTTGAACTGTAATTGTTTGCCCAGTTGACGTTGGCATACTAAAAAAATTAGTCCCATTCAAGTTATAATCTTCGGTCGTTAGTGGAATAATAGACCCATTCCCTTCTTGTAAAACTACCGAAGTAATAACAAAATTTGAAGGCAATTGGTCAGTTAAACTTGTAACCGTTGCCGATGTCGAGCTTCCATTAATAAACGCCAACCTATAACTAAAAACTTGGTTAGGAAAAACATTTTGCTCGCTCGCTGTTTTATCAAAAGAAAAATCTAAACTATTTTTTTTTTGAATGGTATAGTTTGCAAATCCAGTTACTGTTCCAGAACTTGTATACCCTATACCATTTACCGTATTAGTAATGCTTGTTACCGATTGCGGAAGATTAAATATTACTTGACAACGATAGGTCAATGTCATTGTGGCTCCAACGTTCAATTGTTGAAGTGTAAACGTTAATGGATTTGTTGCAATTGGTGTTACTGGATATGTCTGAGTTGCAGTTGTTAGACTTGCACTTCCTAAAACATATGCTAAATTTCCTCCTCCTAAGTTGTCAATTATCCTAACACCCGTTAAAAAACTTGCACTGGTATTGGTGATTGTTATTGTATAGGTTATTATATCCCCTGCAAGAAAAGTCGTTGGATTTCCAGTCTTTGTAATTGCTAAGCCTTGAGAATCTTCAAGAACAATAGAATTTAAATTAGTTGTTAAAGTGTTAGTTTCGCTTGAACCATTAAATTGATAATTTGCAGTTGCTTGATTATTTATAGTTGTAGGCATAATCCCCCCCTGTGTAGATTTATCGGAAAGTTCCGTCAATAACATTGTATGAGTGCAATTACAATTTTGACATACAAAAAGAAACGCACAAATGCGTTTCCTTTTGTATAATTGAATTACTAATTAAAGTTTCTTTCTTTTCACATACTTAACCCATTTAATAAAACCATAAACTGTATTTATCATCATAGCAACTACCGTTATAAGCATTATGTAATGCCCCGAAATAATCCAAAGCACTGCATCGAAAATCAAATAAGCAAACCACGCATACCATTGTTCACTATATCTTAAAAGTAGCAAAATTCCATTCGCCATTCCTAACGCACTAACAAATGCGTCTAAGTAACTATCTTCACATTCTGGTATTAGACTTAAGAGGTATCCTACAACAAAACTAAAAACTGCTATTACTATAACAATTAAAACATCTTGCCACCAATTAAGTTTTTTTACTTTGGTTATGTCATCATCTTCTTCATCCGTGTTCTTTTTCCATCTGAAAAAACTTACAAGATCTATTGGGACCCAAAACAATAAACTTACCAATGCACAACTGTAAAGATTAAGTGATAAATAAATTATCATCTCCGTGATTTCAATAAAGGCTATTGAAAACAAAAAATTGTATCTGCTTTGCTTAGATATCATCAACTCACAAATTGGATTTGCTACGATGGACACAACCGAACAAACTACAATCAATGTGTTGGTACTATCATCAAACATTAGGTCCGGTAAAAATATCATAGCAACAGCAAGCAAAACAATAACTGACGCAAGCCAAATCAATTCAAATTTATTAAATGACTTTATAAATGTCAAAAAAGTTCCTTTCTCTTTTGTGATGTTCTCTTCCATTTTCTACTCCTTTTTTCAAAAAACTTAGTTAAAGCCACAGCTTTCTATGTTAAATATTACAAAAAGTGTTCATTCATGAAACATTTGATACTATTTTTATAAACGTATTTTAACTTTTATATTTCCAAATAAAATATAATTTAAGTTTATATAAATTCAAAAATCTTTGTAAAGCAATTTGTCGCCATTTTTACAATTGCTTAAATCTCTTTTCATACAATACAATTAAAAATAATTAGAAGAACAGCAGAAAAACGTACAATAAACAAAAAGAATAATCAAAGGTAGTGCGTTCATTCTTTTTATTTAAATTATTTCAATTTAGTTATTTTTTAATGACTCTCTTATATTTTCAGGTTGTTTAAACCAATGTCTTATTCCTTTTCCCGCATATAATTCATCAGCATATCGTGGTATAATATGTAAATGAGCGTGAGCAACGTGTTGACCAGCGACCTCGCCCACATTCCAACCGATGTTATAACCATCTGGCTTATACTTTTTATCTATGTAGTCTTTTACCTGAATCATCAAGCGTTTAGAGTCTGCCCATTCTTTATCAGACAACTCAAAAGGAGACCTTACTTCTGACTTTGGTATAATAACATAAGAACCAATCAAAGTATTATTTTTCAGATTATTCGATTTAACAGCAACCATTGTATCATTTTCAAAATGCGGTTCACCACTTTCAATATTTAAATCTATTGGTAAATTGTCCATATTACCCCTCCACTTATAAAATACTATACAAATGCCAAACAAGTCAAACAAAAAGTACTACCATTGGGTAGTACTTTTTTTATGGTAGGGGTAAATGGTCTCGAACCATCGACCTCAGCCTTATCAGGGCTGCGCTCTAACCAACTGAGCTATACCCCTATGGGGTTTGTAGTTTTAACTACAAACTTTTTATATGGTGGAGATAATCGGATTCGAACCGATG
>JAGBBI010000175.1 GCA_017938565.1 Clostridia bacterium | reverse complement strand
CTTAGGATGATACAGGTGTTAAGAATATCATAAGAGTTTATTTTTTTGTTTATTAGTACTAATAAAATGACATAATACACAAATATTAGTACTAATAATTGTACAAATTGTACAAAATTAAAAAGGTTACAAAATGGTTACAAATGGTTACAAATTATTACAAGTCCAAAAATATGTACACATATAAAATAGTTACAAATCGGTTACAAATAGTTACAAATTGTAATAAATAGTAACAAATGGTTACAAATTGTAATAAAATGGTTACAAAATGTAATAAGTCCAAAAAATAGTACACATCAAAAGTCCAAAATATAGTACGTTTCGAAAATGAGCGAAAATTTTCGTTATTTGATGTTAAAACATCGAAAATTTCGTTACATTTCGTTACAATTCGTTATTAAATTAACGTTATTTATGTATATTATAGCTAAAAATAATAAACATATTTGTGCAATCATACAATTAATTGTTACTTATTGTTACTTTTCTTGCAAATGGTTACGAAATGCTTTATAATAGGATTATAGCAAGCGGGGATAGTTCCCCGATAGTATCTTGACAATTAAACACCTTGGCTTGTGTGAAGCGGTCACACACTCAATTCCTCGGGAGTAACACGGGGCAGCCACCATTTATAAAGGTGGCTATATTCGGCAAAGCGCGCGCGGCTATAACAGCGCGTATGGTGTGTATAATCGCCCGTCCTACCCATAGCGGACGTTAAACAGCTATGCGGGGCACGTGGTAGCCAATGACCACAAAGGGAGAGCACCTTTAAATGCAAACAGTACCCGAGCTAAACGGGCGGGAGTTAACCCGAGAGTAAACTAACAGTCCAAAAAAACGGACAGTTATAAGTACTAATAATCAATGACAATAATCAGATTGAAAGGAAGTATTTACTATGACAAATGTAACAGCTATAACAAAAGTACAAGCATTGCAGGCTATGGAGATAACAAACAAACTCGCTGATACCATAAACGGAATGGGCAGTCTACTGGATAAGGCAACAGCGTCCATTACAGCGATATCAGAAGCAGTCCAAGCCGATGATATGACAGCACTTGAAAAGGCAATAAACAGCGCCGATGAAACAACACTCGCCGTTGCAGGTGACGTTACAGTGTCGCAAATGATAAAGGACGTTAAAGGCAAGACTTACAAAGAATTACAAGAACATTCGGACAAGTTTGCCACTGCTTTGGTGTTTGCAAGTATGCACAAAGAAAAAGTGCGCACTACTTATGAAAGTTGCTCGATGATTTACGGGCAATTAAAGAAAATGGATAAAGCCAAAGAAAAAGGTATCGCTTTTCAGATAAGTGGCGTTAAAATAAAGAATGATACAGAATTTGCAGTCGCTTGTGGCTTATCACAAGGCTCAATATCCCGGATACGCACATTCTTTAAGCACATAGACAAAAAGCCTAAGTTAGTTGACAAGGACTTTGAGTTCTTAAAAGAACGTAACCTTGAATACCTTTACGGGGTAGGAATGATGTGGGATTTAGATAGTAGGTTTAAACCGACAGGCGAGGAAACCGCCGAATATCTCAAAGAAAAGGCAAAGGAAATCAAGAAAACAAAAGTAACAAATAACGGTTCTTTGGGTAGTAAGTCAGAAAGCGACAAAACAGACAGCAACAAGTCCGACAGCAACAAGTCCGACAGCAACAAGTCCGATAATATTAGCACTAATAAACCCAAAACCGCCGAACAGTTCAAACACGACTTTAACAGTGCAGAGGGCATAAAGCTTGTAATGGGTGAACTGGTGATTGACTGGGTAAACACACTTGAAAAAGGTGACAATATACAAAAGGAACTGTCAACGCTGTACAGTGAAATCTTAGGCAAGATAAGAGAACGCCTAAACAAAGAGGAATAATTCATAAAAAAGTTACAAGTAAACAATTTGTGAATAGCCCTTGAAATATAGGGCTATTCATACAAAGTTTACAATTAAACTTTCTGTTAACGGTTCACAAACTATTAACAAGTAAATCCCAGTAATTAAGTAGACTTTATCGTGTTAAAGCGGTAAAGTCCTACTATTGCTGTAGGTTTTAATGAGTTAAAGTGCTAAAGTGCTAAAGCGTTAAAGCGTTAAAGCGTTAAAGCGTACTCCTCAATTATTAGTACTAATAACTCACAAAAGGGTTTAAGATTGCTGATAACATAACTAAATGATAAACCAAAGTTAGGACTTATCAAATAGCCCCAAATCCTGCCCCTGAAATATTTTAGGGCAAATTCATTTTTTTTTTGGAAAATAAAAAATCTCAAAGCACAATATATAGTCATTCTTATTAATCATTTACACGAAAACTATCATCACTAATTGAATAGTGGCTGACATTATTAGTACTAATAAGAAGTCAGACCGAAAATATTTCGACTAATCTAAACTAATCTTTTTTATTTAAGGAGAGAATTATTATGTACAATATGACAGAAATTGACCTTTTTAACGCTTCAAACAGTTCTGAAAACATTCAGGAAGCAGTAGGTGAACAGTTTGCATTTACAGGTATGGGCGTACTTGCTGATGAAGAACAGGAAGTAGCATACATCGTCAAAGAAGACGGCAGGGTATACGGTTGTATATCTGCAATGCTTGTAGATGCTGTTAAGCACCTTATCCCGATGCTCGAAAAGGATAACACAATTAAGGATAAGTATGACATTCTTATCACAACAGGAACGTCAAAATCTAACAGGGAATACTACAGAATGACACTCGTCCCTAAGAGAAAGTAAAAATTTTTTCAGACTTGTGAGAAAACTCCTTGTCTGATTATTGCAGGGTGGGTGGGTTGGATAAATTATTAGCACTAATAAGAAAGGATAATGAAAGATGAAAATAAGTGAAAGATGTAAAAAACAGATAGAGCAAATAAATCAAGCTGGTTTAAAACTAAAAGAGAGCGAATATGAAGAACCATATGACTTTGTAATGTGGAACTCAGATTTTGAAAGTATAATGGAATTGTATCTTTCCTATGAAGACACTATAAAACAGTTAAACCAAACAGAACATCTTAATGCTCTTGAAGCTGAAAACGCAGAACTCAAAGAAGAAAATGAAAAACTCAAAGACCTGCTTGATACCAAAAATGACCAAGTTAGTCAACTACACACAATCAAAAAATCTTTCGAGGTTCTTAGAGCCTTGTATTTAGGAGATTATGAAGATGAACCGTTCTGATATAGCATACAATGACATACTAAAAGAACTTCAAAGATGTAAAAATATTCTTAAAACTAAAGACACAATAATTGACGTATTACAAGACCACATAAAATCAGATGCCAAAATTATTTCAGCCTTGTATACAGAACTGAAAAAATATAAGCCGAGTTAATCCTCGGCTTATTTTATTAGTACTAATAAGAAAGGGGTGAGAAAATGGTAACATCATACTTAAATCCGTTCATAGATTTATACAGTAAAGCAACATCGTCACCTGATTATTCCATAACATATCGTGGTATTTTCAATGAACTGTTAAATAAGTGTATAAATATTTTTGAGGTTAAAGGACTTCCTGAAACTGTAAACTCTCGATACTTTTTGACTTCATTAATACTTACAGGAGATTGTGCTTTATGGAAATGTAAGGGCGAATGGGTAGCAGTAAAAGGCACAAGAGGGGCAGAACCTGATGGTTATTATTTACCCACAGAGTATGTAATAGCAAATCCAGTGTTTGGAAGTGGAAATATAAATGTAAACTCTGACGAAATCGAAGTATTTTTCTGGTCTTCAACTGATGAACTGATGTACACAGCTTCAAGTGGAATGTATCCATTGATTGACAGAACAGCAAGAGTTTTGACAGACATACACATTTCTATTATTTGTGCTCTTAAAAATTCAAGAGTAACAAATATTTTTACGGCTACTACAAATTCAGAAAAAGAAGCTCTTAACAGAATAATTACTGATATGAAGTTAGGTAAAGATAGTTATACAACATTACAGCAATTAACATCTAAAATGCAGGTAAACCCAGTAATAGCAAATACAGATTTATACAGGGTTATACAGGAATTTGTTGAGCTTGAACAGTTTACGCTTGCACAATTCTATCATTCAATAGCAGTAAATAGTAACTATAATTTAAAGCGTGCGCAGATAAACAACGAAGAAATAATGACAAACTCTTATATTCTTGTTGTAAATCTTTTTGACACTGAACAGCAACTCAAACAGAAAGCTAAAGAGTTTAATTCTAAATCAGGTTTGAACATTTCTATTGATTATTCCGAAGCGTGGAAGAAATTACAAGAAATGGAAGAACAGCCAGTAGGTGAAGAAAACGACGAGCAGAAAGGCGGTGAAGAAAATGAACAGGAAAAAGATGATAATGAAAACGACGTACAATAAATTTTTTGACGAATTAATTTCTGATGAACTATGGACAGTTGAAGAAACTTTTGAGGGTATATGGGAATTTATAGACAGACTATGTACTGAATATGGTTATCCAAATATTAGTGCTAATAAAATCGGAATAGCAGAAGCATTTGGGTACTTGTACGGTGACAGAATACTTAACGAAGATTTAAGATATGAAAATCCTGTATTTAATGTAGAAGTAGCAATACGTATTAAAAATAGGATTACTACATTAGTAACTATGTTAAATCGTGAAAAGTATACTAAACTTATAAGAACACTTGCTGATACTATGGACGTTACCAAATACAACCCCTTAAATAATTTCAGGGTAGATTATGAACACGAAGATACTCGAACACCTAATCTGACAGAAAAACATACAGGTACAGACACAAACACTAAAACGTTAGACACAACTGTAACTGATGAAATGTCATATGGTAAAATAGACAATGGTTCTATCACACACGGCGAACAGATAATTGATAGCGGAAGTTTTACACACGGTAAAATAACCACTCACACAACAGTATCAGATATTAGTACTAATAGTATTTTTCCATACGACAGTACAACTGAACATAATGAAAGTAAAAACAGTCATACAGATAACTCAACAGACGGAGAGTCTGGAACTGATTTAAACGGTAACACACGTAATCATTCAGGAACAGATACAACTCGTTCTACACTATCAGGTAAAGACACAAACACGAAAATTTCAGACGGTACTGTAACAGACTCTCTGAATAGAAATACAACAATATCAAATACCGGTAAAGAAACGAACGAGGGAACTTCCAAGACGAGAGGTTATAAACCTTTTAGTGGAAGTGCAAACATACAGGCGGCAGTAGAAGCAGAGTACAATATTGCACCTATGTCGTTTGTAAAAACACTGTTAGAAGATATTGCAGACTATATATTAGTACCCTACTACCTTGTAGGTGACAACATATACTGTGATATTTATTAGCACTAATAAAAATTTTGAAAGGAAGATGTAAAATGAAAGTTGAACAGGTATCAGCATTACTTAACAATGGTATCGTAAAGGAGTTTGTTGGAGAAAGTGTGGTCATAAATGAAGACCTTTCCAACATAGCAGACTTCGGCAGAACATTCGCACAGCTTGACGGAGATAATAACTATGAACGTTTTCACAAGGTTATTTGTGACAAAGTAGGTAAGCAGATTTTTTGGGACAGAGCTTATGACGGTTTTGGTATGAATATACTTAGGGACGGTTCAGAATATGGCTCTGTAGTTGAAAAGGTTAGGTTTACAGCAGACGAGTTTAAAACTAACTATGTATGGGCACTTCAGAATGGTCAGAAGTATGATGACTTCCTCACATTCAATGCTCTTAATGCTTCGGCTAAATACTGGAATAGTAAAGTAACATTCCGCATTTCACTTGATAAGCCTTACAATCAGGTAAAATCAGCAATGCTTGATGCAGGTAGCTTTATGCGTTACATTGCAGCGATTGAGCAGGTAATACTTAATAAGAAAGCAATGGCATTCAAGGCACTTACACAGAGAGTACATACTGCTATGGTTGCTAATAGAATTGGTAATAATAAGGCTGTAATTGACCTGCTCGGTGAATATAACACCAAGTTCTCACAGACACTCACAGCAGAACAGGCTTTCTATGATAAGGAATTTCTCAGATATGCAATTGCACGTATAGCAGATATTTCAAGCCTTATGACTGAAATGTCAAAGCTTTACAACGACGGTACATACGCAACATTTACTCCTGCTAATATGCAGATACTTGCAATGAACTCACTCTTTAGTGCTAATATTGAAACGTATCTGAAATCTGAAACGTTCAATCCTCAGTTTCTTGCTAAACTCAAAGACGTTGAAGCAATTCCGTTCTGGCAAGGCACTGGTATGACAACAGGTGGAACTCTTTCGGAGAGAACAAAAATCGACTCCACAATCTATGATGAAGCAATCAGCGGCGATGATAAGGAACTCACAGTAAGCAGGTCATATATTATTGGTACACTTCGTGACCGTGACAGCATAGCAATTTTCAATGAAAATGAATATGCTCTGTCATTCCAGAACCCTGACACAGGTGTTACTAAGACTAACTATATGACAGATGTTTCACTGTTTGGTGACACAGCAGAGAACTTCGTGGTATTTGTTCTTGGTTCAGGAACCTGATTATTAGTACTAATAAAGGAGAACGAGTATGACTATAACATTATATAATACAAGTTCTCCTGCTAAAAAGATTTATAAAACCCTCGAAAACTCCTATAAAATTTCGGGGGTTGTCTTTTTAGACAGTGAGGACGTTGTTAATCCTGTTTTACTTTTATCTTATACTACCAATATTGATAGAACAAGATTTAATTACTGTTATATACCTGACTTACATAGGTACTATTTCATAACAGGATTTGAAGTTATGACAGGACAGGTTGTTGCAATAAGTTTACACTGCGATGTACTTATGACATATAAACCATATATTGTTGACCAAGATATCAACATTGTAAGAAAAGGCACTGGTGGTTCTACTATGATACCTGACAGTAATTTACCAGTATATCCTTACAAGGATATGAAAGTTATTAAGTTTGACAGTACACCATTTAAGAGTAGTGAATTTAATTCAAGCACTCGGTGTTTCGTGTTGAATGTAGCAGGAAAGGGATGATATTTATGGCAACTATGGGAGTTCCCTATGCAGGAGAAGACGGTTATTTAGCTTATGGCGCGCCTTTAATATCTGATGGGATAGAAACAGGAATACTACACAGAAATACTGCTGTACCTAATGAAATGTTTTACACATTTTCTACTGGTAGATTTGCAACTAAAAGAGAATGGCGTTCAAAATATTTTCAAAAAGTTGATGAAATTTATCCACAAGGACAAACATTACCATTACATAAATATGCTGAAATAGGTGTAGCAGAGTCTAAATATGACTCATTAAAGAATATACCAATATACGATACTATGGACGTTGGCTCTTTAATAGGTGCAAGAATGAATTCAGATAGTTATTTATTACCTACTACCATTCAGGATTTTACTGCACAGTTAGGCTCAACTATACCCGCCACTGTAGAGATTGGAAATCAATATACTTTTAATACACCAAGAGCAATATCAAATTGGAAATATAATAAAATTGCGGCAGTAGTGAAAATACAAGGTTTATATAGAAACGACGGCACCTATGGTTTTTTATATGGCCCAACTGCGAACATAAAAAATTTTCTTTTTGATTTTACACTGATACCTGGCACTTATAACGGTCTTAACTTAGTAGGATACAATCTGTATTATGATATTATTAGTGCTAATAAAACTGAAAATAGGTTACATATGGCTACTTTAGCAAACACAATGTATAACCTTGGAAGTGAGTCAACTATTTCAGGAATAACAATTAATACAGGTATGCCCGCGGCTACTGAACCTTTTGATTATACTTTAAACTTTGGCGGTATTTTAATAGGTTCAGGTTTCAAAAATCCAAATAGCAATTACTATGTTATCGGTGCAATCGGTCCTGAAAGTTTTGAGGGTATAGAACTTGTTAAAGAACACGAGTCAATTTTATACATCGGGCCTGATGGTTGGGGACACGGTAATTATGAATATAAGGGTGGACTTTATTACTGGGATAAATCTATAGTACAATCTGGTGTGTTAATAGAAGAAGATTACGCACGGTTTGCATTACAAATAGGTTTACCTGTAATAACATCATCAGAGGGTGAACAGCAAGCTTTAAAGTATGGTGTAGATAGTTTACTTGATATGCCATTACTCAAAGATGATTTATATTATCCTATAATTGCAAATGGTAAAATAGACGGAGAAAGATATTTAAGAGGAGATGATATACCCAAAGAAAGTAAGTTATATAAAGTAGGTAAAGAACAAGACAACCACGACTTATCAGATGAAGATATACCCAACGTATCAGACGGGACAGGAACTTTCGATCCCACAGATCCAGACGAAAATACCTATGTTGATGAAATAGAATTGAACAATCCTAAAGTTACACCTGTGGGAATATTTTCACGTTGGTATGCTTTAACAGAATATGACGTTATTGATTTATTCAATTTCCTTTACACGGCAGATGATAGTACAATATCAAAAATTATACAAGGTCTACAGTTAAATGGTGAAAATCCTATGGATTTCTTTATAGGTTTAAGAATGTTCCCATTTGCTTTGAATGATTTTATTGATACATTATCACCTGAAAATATAGGTTTTGGTAATGGCGTAGATAGTGGTGTAGTTGCTGAAAGAATAACAAGTGCTTCATTTATACTCGATTTAGGCAGTTGCACTTTCAGAAAATACTTCAATAATTTTCTTGACTATGAACCATATACTACAGCAAAACTTTATATACCTTTCTGTGGTGAAGTAAATGTTGAAACTGCTCTTTTTGTTGGTCATACAATTTCTGTAAAGATGATTGTTGATTTAACTACAGGAACCTGCTGTGCTGTAATTTATCGTGACGGGATACCTTGTATGTATCAGGACGGCAATATAGCAAGTGAAGTTCAAATCACAGGTACTAATTCAACAGAATATGTTAATATGGCTAAATCTTCGTTAGGTAAAGTATTTGGTGGGGCTACTGAAATGATTGTGGGTGCTAAAGCAGGTGGTGCATTTGGTGGGATAAATACAATGACAGATACCCACAGTATGGGTGCACCAACTTATCACGCACCAACAAAACAATGGGTATTCCCTCAAAGTGAAAGTACATCATTAACTAAGTCAGCTAATCCAACAAGCGGCGCTGCTAAAGCATTAGGTGGTTTTGGTAAAATGTTAGAGGGCGCATATGAATTTATGAATATGCCAACACCTTTAGGCGTCAGTGGTAACTCAACAGCACTAACTGAATTATTTAAACCACAATACTGCTATTTCATAGTTGAGCAAGCTGTAGTTATTAGTACTAATAATTACGGCAACTCTTATGGGTATGCTTGTTTAGAGTATGGTAAAATATCTGCTTTAGCTAATGGTACACTTGTCGCTGCAAAGAATGTAAACATTACACCACCAAATGCAACATTACCTGAAATATCTGAGATAAAGGAACTACTTGAAAGCGGAGTATGGAAGTAGGTGAGTAAGTATGGCAAGAGTAGACACTCGAATAAATAAGAAAAGAGGTAAACTTTCAGTTTACCGTAGTCAGGTGTCTAAATTAGCAAATTATACAAATGAATTGTTAAAAGAAGCCAGAGCTGAAAACTTATCATTTTTAAGAAAAAAGTGGAATGCCTTACTTGAAGAAACAGGTACTAAAAAGACAAAAGAATTTAGACGTACAACTTCAGGTATGAATACTGCACAACTACAGGAATATGCACAAAGATTAACACAATTTGAAAAAGAGTATAATGCAGATGTTAAATCAAGACATAAAATAGAAGAACTGGTAGGTAAAGGATTTTATGTTGATATGTGGGAAGAAATAAAAGACCAAGTTGAAACTGAATTATATAGGTATTTTATTCCATCAAAAGAAGAACACGACCAAATGGTTAATGCTATTCAGACTGCTGTTAATATAATGTCAAACAGTGATGAAGCATTACAAACATTAGGTGCAAGAGGAATAGTTCAGAATATCTTTTCATTAATTAAAATGTATGGACTTGATGAAAATAATCAAGTAATTCATACAGGTCAATATTTTGCTAACCACATTGACTTGATATCTGCAATCGAAGAAATGACAGACAAATATTATTAGTACTAATAAAGGAGAGATTATATGATACACTATACAAAATTTGATGTTAGTAGACTGGACAGTTGGGAAACTGTCCAGTTATCAAAAAATAAAGAGGTTTACAATGTGCCTTGTAGCTTTGATATTGAAACTACTAACTTTACAGTTGGCAAGAAAAAATATGCTACAATGTATATATGGCAATTTGGTTTAGGTCTTGATGTAGTTTATGGTAGAACGTGGGAAGAATTTCACGATTTTATTTTTAAACTAAACCACTACTTAAGATTATATGATGAACGTAAACTTATATGTTATGTACACAATCTCGGTTTTGAATTTCAGTTTATCAAAAAACATTTTGAAATTAAGAAATTGTTTGCACGTAAACCAAGACAGCCTATGTATTTTGAAGCGGAAAATATAATCTTTAAAGATAGTTTAATATTATCAGGATTAAGCCTTAAAAGAACCCTTGAAGAAGCTAATGTAGAACACAGTAAAATGTATGGTGACTTGGATTATAGTTTGTACAGACATTCTAAAACACCTTTAACTGAAAAAGAACTCGGATATTGTGAGAATGATGTATTAGGACTGAATGAATACATATATAAAGAAATGGCTAAGAATGATAACGATATAACTAAAATTCCAACTACTAAAACAGGTTATGTAAGACGATACACACGTAAGATATGTTTTTCATATGATAATTATAGAGAAAGACTTCAAACAGAATTAATAACAGAACCAAAAATATTTACATTATTAATGGAGTCATTTTCAGGTGCATACACTCACGCAAATTTTCTTAAAGTAGGAATTGAATATGATAATGTAGCAAGCAAAGACTTTACAAGTTCTTATCCCTCTGTAATGTTAAGGCACAAATATCCTCGGTCAAGATTTGTAGAATGTAAAGTTACAGAATTAAAAGACTTATTAAATAAGTGTATAAACAATTGTTGTATTATGAAAATTACACTTTACAACGTTGAACCTAAAAATGTAGTACACCCTCTTTCAAAACATAGATGTAAATATGATAAAGAAACATTACAAGAAGACAATGGTAAAATAGTTAGGTCTGCTTATGTACATACTTGTATGACAAGTGTAGACTTTTTAGACATATGTAAAATGTATAATTTTACAGCATTTGAGTTACACGAGTTTTATATGGCACGTGCAGGATATTTGCCTAAACCTATAATAGAAACTATACTTTCACTTTATCGTGATAAATGTTTACTTAAAGGTGTTGAGGGTAAAGAAGATGTTTATCTTGTTGCCAAAGGTATGTTAAATTCATTATATGGTATGTGTGTTACAAATCCAATAGCACCAGAAATTGATTTTGATGATGAGACCAAAGAATGGACTACTAAAGAAGATTTGAATTTAAAACATCAATTACTTAAAATTTGGAAATCTAAACAAACATTTTTAAATTATGCTTGGGGTGTATTCGTTACAGCTTGGGCAAGACACGAATTATATGACGGCATACTCGCAGTTGAAAAAGACTTTATTTATTCTGATACTGATAGTATAAAATTAACAAACGCTGATAAATATAAAAACTATTTTGAGGAATACAATAAAAGATGTACTAAAGAAATTAATAAATGTCTTAGGCATTATAATATTAGTGCTAATAAATATATTCCAAAAGATAAACCATTGGGAATATGGGACGATGATGGTACATATGAAAAGTTCAAAACTCTTGGTGCTAAGAAGTATGCATTTATCAAAAATGGTAAATTCGGATATACTGTTGCAGGGTTGCCTAAAGTATTAGATACTGATAAAAAGACACCATTAAAATGGATACTTGAAGATAATCCAACTGGTAGATATGGTATGGATTATTTTGATATTGACCTTGAAGTACCTAAAAATTATTCTTGTAAGTTATGCTCAACTTATGTAGATGAACCGTTTGAGTCATTAGTACTAATAGATTATATGGATAACACTTGTAAAGTCAGTGAATTGTCCTGCTTAAATCTAAGTGATTGTGCATTTACTATTAATTTCTCAAATGACTTTTATGATTTCATAGTTGGTGAAGATAATCCAAATGGTGAGTTAATTAAACAAATATTATCAAGAAAGGTAGGAATGTATGATGTCTTCGGGTAAACATCTTGTTAAGGAATGGATTGACATTGATAAAATAATTGATGACAACCCTACTTGTAGTTGGTTCGTAATATGGGGACAACGTTCAAATGGTAAGACATATGGCACTATTGACAGGAGTATGCGAGAGGGTAAGAGATTTGCTTACATAAGAAGATATGATACTGAAATTAGAAAGTCTGAACTTATGGACTTAATAAGCCCCCACGACATAGTTAAATTAACTAATGGACAATTTAATGACTTTGAATTAAAATCAGGTAAATTTAATTATATCGTTCGTGATGAAGACGGTAAAGTTATTACAACTTCAAAACGTGATTTCGGACAAGTATTCTGCATTAACACTTGGGAGAAATACAAAGGTGCAGATAGGGGTAAGTTTGATTATATAATCCTTGACGAGTTTATGTCATTACGTGAAATACCTGATGAATGGGAGTGTTTTCAACAGATGTTATGGACATTACTTCGTAATAGGTCAGATAGTAAAATCATACTACTTGCAAATAGCTTCACTCCGTATTCTTTGTATTTTGAAGAATTGTTAGTACAAGAAGAAGTAGAACATATGCATCAAGGTGAAACATTCATAAAGGAATTTGGTGAAACTAAAATCCTTTGTCACTGGTGTCCGCCGTCAAGTGTTACTAAGAATGTCACAAGTAAGTTATTTAACTTCAACAAATACAAGAAGAAGCCCCAAATGGCTGAAACTGGTGAATGGGCAATCAAAGACTTTCCACATTGTAAGATACCTTATATTAATAAACCACTTGAAGATGGTGGTAATGTTATCAAATATATGTATTTGAATTGGCACGACCACTTAATGCAGATTGCTATTTGTATGCCTTTTGATAAGAAAATCACAGAGTGTCCATATTTCATTCACGCACATTTTACTAAACAGATACCAAAGAAAGCTGATATAATATTCGGTGATACATTGAATATGTTTGATTTAAGAAACTTTGTAACGTTAAGACAATTTCGCGGAGTATACGGAGATACAGAACTTTGCAGAATATTAGATGAATGTTTACTACAAGATAGGATATACTTCACTACAAATAACGAGGGTGAGTTCTTCCAAAAGTGGTATTCATTCCAGAAAATGCGTTACGGTTGGAATTAACATTTAGGGTTATTAGTACTAATAATTATTAGTGCTAATAACCCTTTTTTATTAGTACTAATAAGCAGTATTTACAGGTATTATTAGTACTAATAATATGGAGTTCATTAGTACAAAT